>JAKBAG010000205.1 GCA_021809235.1 Acidobacteriota bacterium | reverse complement strand
TGTGATCCACGCACTGGCCGCTCGACGCGCATCCAACGTCTGCAGCTGGGGGAATAACCAGCAGTCAACCGCCGGAGCACTCCGGCACAAACAGAAACGCCCGGCCAATCGCCGGGCGTTTCTGTTTGTGCCACAACAAGGAACTACAGTTTCTCGTAAAACTCGCAGGCCGAGCAGGAGATATACACGCCGCCCGGAATGCCGCGCTCCCTGTCCTTGACGCGCTTCACAATGCGGGTCGGTTTGCCACACTTCGGACAATCCGTCGACTTCGACGTGTCCATTGCCTTTTTGCGATCACCAGTCTTTGCAATCTTTGCCATGCGTTCCCAGTTTCTCCTTGGATTGTCTCGGCACACGCCCCGCAGGGCGGCTTCAACGGCGTGGTCGGGCAGGTGCGCGCAGGGCGCAGTCGACCGCTCGACTCACTCCATTCAGTGTACATGAGCATCAGCCCTTATTTTGCGTCTTCGCCTCGGCTCTCGCCCTCACTTTGGCCCGAATCGCCCGTACCCGCCGTGTCGCTTCCAGCCAGACCTGGTACAGCCTGCGTAAGGCTTCCGACTTCCGCTGCCGGCGTGGTCCCTGCTGCAGGTCCGGCAGGCAGAATCTGAACCAAGGGTGGCGCCGCAGGCTCCTGCTCGCGTGTGGCCGCCTCATGCTGTCGGCGCGCCAGCGAATCCAGGTCCACAGGGATGCCCCCTGGAACCAGCTTCGGCGCATTGTGACGGAAGTGCAGATCGCTTGTCATCTGCAGCAGAACAGGAATCGCGGCCAACGCCAGCAGCACGGCAAACCAGCTTCCCTGCAGCCCATACGGACCGCCGCTGAAGAACTCGCGAGCGTAGGCATCGCACTGCACCACCGGCGAGTAGGCCGTAACCCCGTTCACCGGCAACCCAAACAGCAGCGCTTGCGCCGCAATCCAGCCGAAGTGCAGTCCCCAGGGGAGCCACAGCGCACGGGTCCGCAGATAGGCAATACCCAGCAGCAGCCCGAAGGCAAAGCAAAACGCCGTGCTTGCGCGGCTTGCTCCGGCCGTGTTGATCTGCACCAGCCCGTACAGAATGGCCAGCAGCATGGCCGCCGCGGAGTCGCCAAAAGCGCGCGAGGCTGTCTGTAGCGGATAGCCCTGGAAGGCCAACGTTACCACCAGCGTGGAAACGGCAAAGAAGCAACCATCCACCAGCAGCCAGCCAAAGGCGCCCGGTGTAAAGTTCAACCGCACCACCAGTCCGCCTGCCAGCACAATGCTCGTCAGGCTTGCCAGCGCCATGGCCCATCCCAGCGCCAGTCCCAGAGCCGTCTCGCCGCCCCATCCCTCGCGCTGCACCAGTCCCTGCTCGGCGATCGGATGCGCCTGCCGGTCCTGCGTATAGCCCAGAAAGCTGAAGCCCAGCAGCAGCAGAAAGGCCAGCATGGCCTGCTCCAGCATCGGCTCCCAGGGGCCACTGGCCAGACCGTGCGCGCCGCGGGTGGCAATCGCGCGCGACACTAGAAACACCACGATCGCCAGCAGCATACGGCTGAAGGCGCGCGTCCGTTCGAAGGATGGCTGGCTGCCGCTCTGAGGGTAGGGCATGAATCCGTTCTCCCGGCCTAAGCCTTGCAGGCCTGGCTTACAGCTCGGTATAGAAACGCGCAATCTGGCGGAACTTCCGCTGCCGTTGAGCAATCATCGCATCCAGCGGCATCGACTGCAGTTCGGCCAGGTGCTTTTGCAGGTGGTCGCCCAGCAGCTCCGCCGCCGCATCGTGATCGGCATGCGCGCCTTCGGCCGGTTCCGGAACAATCGCATCCACGCAGCCCAGCTCCAGCACCTCCTGCGCCGTGATGCGCATCGCCTCAGCGGCGCGCTCCTTGTGGCCGGCATCGCGCCACATAATGGCCGCGCAGGCCTCCGGAGTAATCACAAAGTAGAGTGCATTCTCCAGGATCAGCACCCGGTCGGCAACCGCCAGCGCCAGTGCGCCGCCGGAGCCGCCCTCGCCGCTGATGATGGCCACTGTGGGAACCCGCAGCCGTGCCATCTCCCGCAGATTGCGGGCAATCGCCTCGGCCTGTCCACGCTCTTCCGCGCCCAGCCCGGGAAACGCTCCTGGCAGGTCAATGAAAGTGATGACCGGACGATGAAACTTCTCCGCAAACTGCATCGCGCGCAGTGCCTTGCGGTACCCTTCCGGATTTGGCATTCCGAAGTTGCGGCGCATCTTTTCTTTGGTCGAGCCGCCCTTGCGATTGCCAATCACCATCACTTCGTTGCCGCGGAACCGCGCCATGCCACAGGCCACGGCCTCGTCATCGCTGAAGGCGCGATCACCGTGGATCTCGCTGAAGTCGGTAAACAGCCGTTCGATCAGGTCCATGGGATATGGGCGCTTCGGATGCCGAGCGCGCTCTACCTTTGCCCACGCGGGAGATACAGCCCGCGCCTCGATTGCAATTCCCTGCGTACTCTCACTCATTATGACTGCTCTGTTTGATTCGCCTACAACACGTCCTGTCTGATTGTACGTTCCGCCGGAGCAGGCGTCCAAGCAAATCCGCCGGAACGGCCAGGAATCGGTACCGTATCACGCCAGTACCTGCACCGAGCCCCTTCCCAGAATCTCTTCCACGGACTCGATCCAGGCCTTATCCGCGGCCACCGATGCCTGCTTCGGCTCCAGCACCACTTCAAACGCATCCGCCTTCTTCAGATGAATCATCACCTTGCCCGGTCCCGGCGCTGCATCCATGCGTTGCCGCAGAGCCTGCAGGGACTCTTCCTGCACCCGATCCAGGCTGGCGCGGATGCGTATCGCACGCGGCAGCTTGATTTCCACCTCGTCCAGCGGTTGCAGCCCTTCTATGGCCAGTTTCGGCGCTGAATCCTCCTCGCCGATCAGCACTCCTCGCAGCAGCACCGGTGCTTCCGTCTTCAACTGCTCGGCCAGCCGCTCATAGTCCTTGGCAAAGCAGATCACGTCCATCTTGCCGCTTGCGTCTTCCATCTGCCCCTGGGCATACATCTTGTCATTGCGCCGGCTTTTGGCGGCGCGCATGCCCACCAGCACCCCGGCCAGCGCAATCTCCGATCCCGGATCGCGTTGCTGCCCCCAGCGCGGTGCTGCCGGAGGCTTCATCTCCAGCGCATCTGCCACGCTGACCACCCCGCTCAGGTTCCGGATCTTCTCCGCATATTTGTCCAGCGGATGCCCGGAGACAAAGAATCCGAGGACCTCTTTTTCCGAGCTCAGTCGTTGATGCTCCTCCCACTCCGGCACGCGCGGCAGTTCATCGGCATCGCGTCCCGGAGCGGCTGCCTCCTGGAAGAGTCCAAAAAGCCCGTGCTGCCCCTGCGCCGCATCCTTCTGCGCCTTCTGCGCCCGTTCTATCGCCTTGTCAATGGCTGCTGTCAGCTGCGCACGACCGCCCATGCAGTCGAGTGCTCCAGCTTTGATCAGCGACTCGATCACGCGCTTGTTCATCAGGCGCAGGTCTACCTGCTCGCAGAACTCCCAGAAGCTGCGAAACGTCTTCCCTTCCGTCTCCAGCGCCCGTCGCGCCGTCAGAATCGACTCAATCGCATTGCCGCCCACATTCTTGATCGCCGTCAGGCCAAACCGGATCGAATCTCCGCTCGGTGTAAAGTGTGCGCCGGAATACCGCACATCCGGCGGCTCCACGCTGATGCCCATCTCCCGGCACTCCTGAATGTACTTGACCACGTTCTCCGGCTTGGAGATTTCCGAAGTCAGCAGCGCCGCCATGAACTCCACCGGGTAGTGCGTCTTCAGATAGGCCGTCTGGTAGGCCAGCAGCGCATAAGCAGCCGAATGCGACTTGTTGAAGCCATACCCGGCAAACTTCTCCATCTGGTCAAAGATCTCTCCAGCCGGCTCCTTCGGCAATCCCAGCCCGGCAGCGCCTTCCATGAAGCGTGTCCGCTGCTTGGCCATCTCCGCCGGATCCTTCTTGCCCATCGCGCGCCGCAGCAGGTCCGCCTCGCCCAGCGAATAGCTCGCCAGCTTGTTGGCAATCTGCATCACCTGCTCCTGGTACACGATCACGCCCAGTGTCTCCTGCAGCAGGCTTTCCAGCTCCGGCAGCAGATACTCCACCTTGCGCCTTCCCCACTTGCGTTCGATAAAGTCGTCAATCATGCCGCCCTGGATTGGCCCCGGACGATACAACGCATTCAGTGCCGTCAGGTCCTCGATTGACTCCGGCTTGTACCGCCGCAGCACGTCCCGCATTCCGCCCGACTCAAACTGAAAAACCCCCGACGTCAGCGCACGATGAAACACTTTCTCATACGTTGGCTTGTCGTCCAGAGGAATCGTTTCAATATCCAGTGCCTGCCCGCGATTCTCCTCAATCAGCTTCAGCGCGTCCGTAATCACGGTCAGCGTTGTCAGCCCCAGAAAATCCATCTTCAGCAGGCCCATCTTCTCCACCGCCTTCATGTCGTAGGCGGTCACGATTTCATCGTTTTTCGTCTTCGCAATCGGCACCAGCTCGGTCAGCGGACGCGGCGCAATCACCACTCCCGCCGCATGTACGCCCGAACCCCGCACCAGTCCTTCCAGCTTCTTGGCCGTGTCAATCAGCTCGCGAATCTGCGCATCGTTGTCATACACCTTGCGCAGTTCCGGCTGCTCCTCCAGCGCCTTGTCAATCGTGATGCCAATCGTCGCCGGTATCAGCTTCGCAATCCGGTCCACATCGCCATATGGCATATCCATGGCACGGCCGCAGTCCTTGATCGCCGCCTTGGCTGCCATCGTGTTGAAGGTGATGATCTGCGCCACCTGCTCCCGGCCATACTTGCGCGTCACATATTCGATCACCTCGCTGCGCCGGTTCATGCAGAAATCCACATCGATATCCGGCATCGAAACACGCTCCGGATTCAGAAAGCGCTCAAACAGCAGTGCATTCTGCAGTGGGTCCACATTCGTAATCTCCATCACATAAGCCACCAGGGATCCGGCTGCCGATCCGCGCCCCGGACCCACTGGAATCCCATGTTCCCGCGCATATCGGATAAAGTCCCACACAATCAGGAAGTAGCCCGAGTACTTCATCTGCTTGATGATGCCGATCTCGCGCTCCAACCGTGCTTCATACTCGTGCAGCTCGCTCCGCAGCAGCCCCCGCGCCTGCAAATGCCGGATCGAGGTCTCCAATCGCTTCCGATATCCAGCCCGGCAAATCTCCTCAAAGTAGCTGTCAATTGTGTGCCCCTGTGGCACGGCAAACTCTGGAAAAGGATTGTCTACCTTGCTCAGCTTCAGGTTGCAGCGCTCGGCGATCTCCTGCGTGCGTGTCAGAATATCCACGCGATCCGGAAACAGCCGCTCCATCTCCTCGCCTGTCTTC
>JAKBAG010000204.1 GCA_021809235.1 Acidobacteriota bacterium | reverse complement strand
GTGACCATGTCCGGCGCGATTGGCGCATTTGCCGAATACGGCCAGGTTCTGCTCCTCGGACCAGTTGGGATTCCAGTAATAATGCGAGGCAGAGAAAGTGGCGCGTCGTGTGATCTGCATAAAAAGGCCTTTGTCTTGGAAGTTAGGATGCTCCGGTGAGGCGGAGGTTTCATCCGTTGCGAAAAAGAATCGACGGGATCAACAATGTGGGAGAAATTTTTCCCAATTGCGGAGGCAGCGCAGGAGGAAATACGGTTGATATGAACAATCTGGCCTGCGAAGAATCAGGCCCCAGTAAAACCATGCCCGGAAGAATCAGGTCGGATATGCTCGTCCTTTCCAGGAGACGTTGCGCCGAATCCGCAGCCAGTACCAGCTGCGTATCAGGATGGCGGCAAAAAGTGGCAGGGCCAGTGGGGAAATCAGGCAGTCTGACAGTGGAAAATGGGAGCGCAGAACCCGCGTATAGAAGCGCCAGAGGGTGCGCAGCCACAGAATGCCAATCAGCGAGCCGGCCGTGAACCATGGCAGACCGCGAACGGAGGCATGCCAGTACGTGATGGCCAGCACGGGCAGCAGAAGCAGCAGGAGCAGGTCCAGTAACCGCCAGGCGGCAAGCGCCAGACAGTTGCCGAAGAGCAGGGCAAGATTCTTGCTCCAGCCCTCCATCATCGCGGCGGTGGTCCGGTACATGCGGGTCGAGAGTGCATCCGGAGCGTAGCGGAAGCGCAGCCCAAGCTTGCGACGCTTGATGAGTGAGGCCAGCTCCACATCCTCCAGAATGGAGCCTCGGACGGCAGCATGCCCACCAATGGCGCGGTAGGCTTCGGCCTGGAAGAGCATGAACTGTCCGTTGGCAGCGGCCAGGCGAAGCGTCGGATCGGAGACTTTCGCCGGAGGGTAGGCCAGGGCGAGTTCGCAGAAGACGAGCGGCATGAGGGCGCGTTGCACCAGTCCGGAGACGAGCTGGCGCGGGGAATAGGAGAGCAGCCCGACGGCGTGCTTTTCCGCCTCATGGAGCGCTCGGCGCAGGCTGCCCGGCTCGTGGATGGTGTCGGCATCGGTGAACAGCAGCCACTGCCCCCGCGCATGACTGGCGGCTGTGTGGCAGGCATTCGCCTTTCCGGTCCAGCCGGGAGCCAGCGGCTCCGGATCGAGGATCGTGACACCAGGAATCGATTGGGCAAGCGAGCGTGTGGCGTCGGTGGAACCATCATCGACCATGAGGATTTCCCAGTCGACGCCAAGCAGGAAGATGGATTCCGATTGGGCGGCGAGCGATTGCAGGCAGACGAGAATCGTGTCGGCCTCGTTGCGGGCCGGTACCAGTACGGAAAGCTGGCAGCGATTGCCATCTCCGGCTGCCGTCTCAGCCTGCTGCGTATCGACCGGCAAGGAGCGTCTGGCATCCGCATGCGTGGATTCGTCGTGCATGACTTCGTATTATAGGGAGAAGGCGAATGGGAGGCGGAATGAGGCGTCGCGTACAGTGCTTGCTGCTGGTGGGATTGTTGGTTGCGATGGCAGGATGCGATCGTGGAGGGCATCCCTCCCAGCCGGGTACGGTGGCGCCGGACTTTACCGTTGCCGATGGCACCTCGCGCGTGCATCTGGCCGATTATCGCGGGCAGGTGGTGCTGCTGAACTTCTGGGCCAGCTGGTGTGCGCCGTGCGTGGCGGAGATTCCGTCGCTGGAGCAGCTGCACCATCAGGACCCGAAACTGGTCATTCTGGCCGTCAGTATCGACGATGACCAGAACGCGTATCGGCAGTTTGTCAAGGATCACCAGATGGACCTGAAAACGGTCTGGGACCCGCAGCAGACCGCAGCCTCCAAGTATCACTCGGAGATGTGGCCGGAGACCTATGCCATTGATCGTCAGGGACGGATTCGACGTAAGTTTGTGGGGGCAACAGACTGGACGAGTCCGGAAGTGCTGGATTACCTGCACATGCTGGAGCACTGACGGCCTATTTCCACAGAAATTGCTATCATCATAGTATGACGACGGTGGATGTGGAATTTCGCTACGAAGGGGAGCCGGGCGCGGCAGTGGCACAGGGCCTGGCGCATTTGAAGGATGTGTACGGAATTCGCCGGTTGAGTATCAACCGTGCGGGACAGACCGTGCGCGTGGAGTACGATGCCACCCGGCTGAATGTGCCCACCGTGGCCGGACTGCTGAAGGGCGCCGGATTGTCGATCGTGGAAGAGATTGCGCTCATTCCCGAGCAGCCGGCCCCCGAAGCTGCGCCGCAGCCTGCCTGAAATACCTGAAGCAGGCGAACAGCATCCCGTGTCCACCTGGCACCTGCATGTGAGGAGCGGGCCACGCGGTTGATTGCCTCCGGAAATCCTGTTATTCTTAACGAGTTGGAAGAGTTTGTGCGCCTATAGCTCAGCTGGATAGAGCGATTGACTACGAATCAATAGGTCGGGAGTTCGAATCTCTCTGGGCGCACCATCCACCGAAAAATCTACAATTCATTCAATCAGTTGATGGAACGAAACCGCCCACGAGGCGGTTTTTCCTTTGCTGGCAATGTCTGCGCCGGTTTGCCCGGCTACGCGTGGCTATTTGTATTCGATCAGTGTGCGACGTCGCGCCAGCAGGCGATCCACGAACCAGGTAAGCTGCCCCAGCAGCAGCGGTACCTGCTGGAACTGGGAATGAATGCCGTAAAAGCACAGGGTCAGCAGGGATGGACTGCGACGGCGGTATCGCCAGGCCGAACGGGTGCAGACGGCCACGAACAAAAGCAGCCAGAGCATGGGCGGATACAGTGCTCGGATATGGGGCGCGTGCAGGCCCAGAGCGACAGCCAGCAGCAGGGACGCGACCAGACTCAGCAGCCAGAAGGAGCCGCGCATCAGATTGCGGCGGGAGTCGCCGAACCAGAAGCGCTCCGTCGTGTGGCGGAAGCGCTCGGCGACATCGGCATAGGCGTATCCGGAGCGGCGCAAACGGGACCAGTACTGGCGGAAATGCTGGATGGCCAGGTCGTGGGTGGTCATGAGCTGGTCGATCTGGAGATGGTGCCAGCCAAGCGTGCGCATGCGGTGAGAGAGTTCCGGGTCTTCGCCGGCGATGAGCGTATCCTCGTACCCTCCGGTAGCCTGGAGAGCCGTCACGCGCATGAGTACATCGCCGCCGAAGTGGGCGTGCTGGTGCGGGTCCTGGAGCCAGTCGAGCGCCAGAACCCAGGTGTAGAGCGATTGACGTGGATTGGATTCGACGCGTAAGCCAAAGACAGTGGCGATGGCCGGATCGGTTTGCGCCTGGGCAAAGGCAGCCGGAAGAAACCCCGGATCAAGCACGGTATCACCGTCAAGGAAGAAGATCCAGTCCACCGCATGCATGGAAACGGCAGCGCGCCAGCCGATATTGCGACCGCGGGCTGCGGTCCAGGGCCCGGTGGGCAGCGGAATGGCATGCGCGCCCATGGATTGTGCCAGTGCCAGACTGTTATCCGTAGAGTTGGAGTCCACGTAGACGGTGGCGACGTGACGGATGTGGGCAGGCAGCTGAAGGTGCTGTACCGATTGCAGGCAGCCGCGCAATCGCTCGCCTTCGTTGCGTCCGATGATGACGACGGCTAGTGTTTGATCGGAAGGGCTGGAACTGTCAGGCATCGGATGCTTCCAGGGGATGACAAAACCGCGCTGCGAGTGTGCTGAATGCGAGTATAAATTTCCGGCAAGGAATTGCGCTTACGTTCTTGATTCCCGGCAGATGGAAATCCCAGGGTCCGGTTACCAGCGTCCGGTTACCAGGGTCGGGGTGGGCTGATGAGGCCACCGCGCGTCTGTTTCCATGCCTGGACCATCAGCGCGTGAAGCTGGAGTGCATGGCGCGCGCGCAGCCTGCGTGCCGGATGGCGGCTCCAACGGTTGCGCAACCAGCGGAGTCGATAGAGAGCCAGCTCCAGGGCAGCTGCCCCCCAGACTTGAACTCCGAGCCATTTGCGGTAGTAAAGCAGTGTGCTGCGCATGCGCCAGAGTACGACCTGGTGGCTGGGCGGAGCATCGAGCGCTGCATTGATGGAGGTGGCGCTTTCGCCGCCGAGATGCAGCACGGAGAACTCCGGGCGATAGACCACGCGCCAACCGCTGGATACGGCGCGATGACAGAGATCCACTTCCTCGAGATAAAGGAAAAAGCGCTCATCGAAGAGGCCAATCTGCTCCAGCAGCGAGCGACGGATGAGCATGAAGGCTCCGGGAATCCATTCCACATCAACCGGATGCGTGGATGAGGCCCACTTGCGGTCCAGGCCGCCGAAGAGACTGCCCCAGAGAGGGCTGGAAGGAAAGCGTTCGGCCAGTCCGGTCATGATGCAGGCGTCACGCCAGAGAGTGTGGAATCGCCTTGCCGAGGGCTGGCAGGAGCCGTCGCGGCTACGCTGAGCGATGCCCAGAATGCCGAGTGAGGGATCGGCCAGGAGCAGATCGAGCAGAGCTGCCAGAACGGGCTGTTCAAGGAAGGCATCGGAGTTCAGCAGAAGCAGCGTCTGGCCACGGCTGGCGTGCAGAGCCAGATTGTTGGCGCCGCCGAAGCCAAGGTTGATTTCGCTGCGTAGGAGCCGGACGTTGGGGAAATGCTGCTCGACCATTTGCGGAGAGCCGTCGGTCGAGGCGTTATCAACGACTAGAATTTCTGACGAGAGGCCGGTGAGCCGATCCAGCTCGGCGCAGAGAAGCAGAAGACACTGGCGCAGAGTTTCGCGGGTGTTGAAGGAGACGATGACTACGGAGAGCGCGAGCGACGCCTGTGGGGCAAGCGAGGCAAGCGTGGGGATCGTGGGCGTGTCAGCCATGACGGGCCACCTCCGCGGCGGTAGCCAGATCGGCGAGGTGTGCGGCCAGCGGAGCCAGATTTGTCTCCAGATTGTAGTTGGCGGCTACGGTTTCCCGCGCCTTGCTGGACAGGGTCTGGCGAAGTTCGCGCGAATCCAGCAGTAGCTGCATGGCGGCTGCGAGTGCGTCGACATTGCTGGCGGGCACGAGCAGGCCGTTTTTGTCACTCTCGATCAGCTCCGGAATGCCGGCGATGAAGGTAGAGACGCAGGGGACGCCGAGGGCCATGGCCTCCATCAGCGCGACCGGCAGACCTTCGGCAAAGCTGGCAAGAACAAAGAGATCGGCGCGGGCGACACGGGCCAGCGTGGAGGCGTGGTTGAGTGCACCGGCCCACTCAACCTGCGCGGCGAGGCCGAGCGAGGCGGCAAGGGACTGGAGCGCGGGACGGTCGGGTCCGTCGCCGATGAAGACGAGCCGGAGCCGATTGCGCGGGGTGAGCGCGGCGAAGGCTTGGAGGAGAATGCGCTGACCTTTGGCCGAGACGAGCCGTCCGGTGCAGAGGATTTCCAGCGGTTGCTCCGG
>JAKBAG010000203.1 GCA_021809235.1 Acidobacteriota bacterium | reverse complement strand
TTCACCGAAGTGTCCAGCTATTTTTAAGTGGACACTTCGACAAGCCGAATAAGCCCCACCCCAACCACCAATCTGCCGTCAAGTGGGAAAGGTTGGACGCTTACGCATCCGCAGCAGTCACTCACTGATTTCCAATACAAACACAGCGCCGCTCCCCATAGGAGCGGCGCTGCTATCTGACCTTCTGTCTCCATTTCCGGAACCACCTCCTCAATTTGACAATCGTGAAGAACGCACGCAACAGGCGATGCTGCAACGCATACCGCAAGCCTATCGGGTTGCATTCAACGTTGACCAGCATTGAAAATGCAGTCGTGTCTGACGACATGCGTTCGTGGTTCCGTGCTGTAAGACGGAAGCAGGGAATTGGTAGTCAGTGTTGAATATCCGTATGCAAATTCTACGTTTCGGCTTGCATCCAATCTCGACTATCGGGATTGGACGCAAGCGGTCCATCGACTCACACGGATACGCAGTCTCTTCGCATAGTAAGCGCATCCGTACTTAAACTGATCGACAAACGGCGAAGCATTACATCGAGTGATGTTCCTGCTCGATAGCCTCGGCTGCGTTGCCTGCCACCACCCAGCTAGCAGACCCGGCAACCACGGCCTCATCCTCGAACCACAGAAATCCGAAGTCGTCGATGCACTCCGGAAAATCCGGCTTCAGGATCACGTAGCCTGGAATGACGGCTCCCGGGATATACGAGTGGTCCGCGCGGTTGTTGCTGTAGGTCTGCGTTTTAGAGACGGTACCCACTCCGGCCACATAGGACGTGCTGGAAACCGGATGCGTTCCCAGGATGTAGTTCACTGCTCGCAGCGTGTACTCCGGACCCACCAGATCTGGGAACGTACGATGCAGGAAGTACATCCGGATCGCCATATCCACCACGGCTCCAGAACCACCCCACCCGCCCAGACTGGGTGGCACGCCAAACGGAGTGGCATCCAACTTCGCGGTTTCTCTGGCCATGTATGTCTTCACTGCCGCGTGCAGCTGCTCTTTGGCATTTGCGTTCAGATAAGGCAGCGCGCGCACTGCTGTCCAGCCGCGCATGTCCATCTGCTGAGGAGTGATCATCTGCGGAAACAACTCCTGAAGCTTGGAGCGATACGGCTCGGCACCATGCGTGGCAATAGTCAACTCTAGAGCGGCATTCCACTCCAGCCCGGCTGCAAAGGCGCGAGGATCAAATCCTGCCGGACCCCTGCGACGTGGTGCTGGCGTCAGTGAGCCGGGAATCGTCGTTCCGGATGGAGCTGTGGACTTGTGATTGGCATGTGTGCCGCTGACCGAGCCCTGCGATGCCGCGAGCACACCGCCACCATCTCCGCCCATGCCTGGCATGGCATCGCTCATCGGATGTGCCATCTGCTCATTCCAGGCATTGATCGCGGTTTGCAGGCAATCCTTGGCCATCGGATCATTCCAGCCCTTCAGCACGTCGGCTGCTGCCGCCAGTGCCGCAATCGCATTCCACTGGAAAAATGGATTGTTCGTTGTGAAGATCCAGCGGTCATCGGGTTTTCCAGAGTAGTTGCCCTTCACCTCATTCGGCCCCAGCTTTGGATCATAGATTCGTCCATCGGTCTTCGAGGCCCCATCACCTACCTGCGTGTACTGCCGCAAATCCGGCTCATGGGTTCCGCGGATCGCGTGGCCAATATTGTGGAACTGAGCCAGGATCAGCATTGCTCCATGCTGCACCTGCTCCACTGTATCCGGCACTCCATCCGGACGGTGCATCTCCACCGATCGCGCTGCTTCATTGACCGTCAGCTCATCGTAGTTCAGGTGGAACTCACGATACGCCAGCGCCAGGCTCTGGATTACGCTCAGCTGCGCCGGTTCCTCCAGGTCAAAGTCACCGGCATCGTACCATCCCCCCACGTTCATCCCCGGTATATGATCTCCGCCCTTGTACTTTCCATCGGTGGCAGTTGCCTGATACCAGTTGTCGAACTGCTCTCCGACCACCGGAGCCATAATTCCATCATCCAGATGAGAAGCGCCGTGCCACATGCGGTAGCCTTCGCGGACCGAGACATGATCCATCTGTTCGGCCAAGTGATGATCCAGGCTATCCTGCCATATGTGTGCATAGGCATTTGCGGAAATCGGAAACGGTGCCGTTCGCTGGTTTCCGTAGGCAATCTCATAGAGTCCAGGCTGGCGTACCGGGGAGAAATCGAACTTCGAATACACATACCGCAGCCAGGGCTGTGCCGGTGTAATTGGGCCAGAAAACACCTGCTTATACGTTCCATCCTCTGTGAGTCGCAGAACGCTGGCCGTCTTTGGCCCTGTGTACTTCGGGTCCATCTCGATAACGGCCACCTTGGAGAACTCCGGCGCATAGCCCACCTGACTGTGGGCAATCATCGGCGGACGCGTCCAGTTGGGAATTACATCTGGCCGTATGTGCCAGACAATCGCATCCTTGGTCTTGCCTGCAGGAATCAGCGAGCGCAGCACGAACCATCCGTTCTGCGCCCGATCACGCCCATCAAAAAGCAACAGGTCGGCGGTCTCGGAACTTACCCGCACGCGTGCCAGTGGATCGTCCACGCCCAGTGTGATCGTGCGTCCCTGGGCAAAGGGCAGCGGTTGCGTATATCCCTTCGCCTTGTCCCAATCCTCCAGGTAGTAGGCCTTCTTCGGCTCATCGGCCAGTGGCAGCACCCGGATCATCGGATCGTTTGGAGTGCGCGGAAAGATGCCTGCCTTGCTGCCATCCACCAGATAGGCCTTGCCCATGTAGAGAGAGGGTAGAAACTCCAAATTGAATCCAGCCCGACCCACCAGTTTATCGGCCAGTGGCTTGTCCAGATTCACGCTTACGCGCACACCGCCAGGTTCTGCCGTCACGTCCACCGTGTAACTGAGGCCAAAGGTAGGGAAGGCTAGATCGGCCGAAAGACGGTGATGTGCTGCGTCGGCATGCCTGCCCTTGAGCGTCGCCACCAGATCCCACTGCTCCGGCGTCGGCATCAGCCGGACATCACCATTGGTAGCAATGCGCTGATCATGCAGGATCATCTCCATTGCTGCGTTCTTCTGATCCACAAACACAGGGTTATAGGTGCTGTCATACAGCATGACGTCAAAACCCTGCGTCGCCAGATAGTCGTTCTTGACCACCTGCATCTGGAACTGCGCACCGAATGCCACGGTTCCGGAAGCCGATGCAAGCAGACCGGCAATACAAAAAATTACAGAAGAAAATCGATTCATCATGGAAGTACTGTCCTCATAGGCCACTCAGAATATCGGAACCGAGCCTGTTCTGCCAAGCTGGTGCACACAGATTCCGGCAGCCGCAGGGAAATGTTCGTCTGGTCAGAAAGCAAACAAGGCTTTCCACTACTGGAATGGTCCGCCGCCTGTTCAAGGCTCCGGGCTATCTTGGTTGGTAGGAGGTTCAACATGGAGATTTCCACGATTGGCATCGATCTGAGCAAGACCAGCTTTCACATCATTGGACTCAACGCCCGGGGTGAGATAGTGTTGCGAAGAAAGCTCTCTCGCAGGCAATTACTACAGTTCACCTCGAACAAACAGAAGATCCTCATCGGCATGGAGGCCTGCGGTGGAGCACACTTTCTGGGTCGTGCCCTTCGAGCACAGGGGCACGATGCCAAGCTCATGCCCGCGCAGTTTGTGAAGCCCTTTCGGAAATCTAACAAGAACGATTACCTGGATGCAGAGGCTATCGCCGAGGCCGTTCAGCGACCTACCATGCGCTTCGTTCCGATCAAGACGGATGATCAGTTGGACTTGCAGGCGCTGCACCGCGTGCGTGATCGCTGGGTCGCCAGGCGGACCGCGGTGATGAACCAGATCCGCGGTTTTCTTATGGAGAGAGGAATCACGATACGCAAAGGACCTTCTCACCTGGCGACGCAGCTGCAAGGGATGCTGGAAGATGCCGACATGCCCTTGTCGGGAAGGCTGCGTTTATTGATCGTTGAACTGAAGCACGAGTGGGACCAGTTGGAGACGCGGATCGAGGCAGCCAACGCAGAACTGCAACAGATCGCGAAGCAAGACGATGCATGCCGCCGCCTGATGGAGATTCCAGGATTCGGCCCGCTTGTCTCGACTGCGCTGGTTGCGGCCATCGGTAATGGCATTACCTTTCACAAAGGCCGGGATCTCTCTGCCTGGCTGGGACTGGTTCCACGCCAACACTCTACTGGCGGCAAGACCCGGCTGCTGGGCATCAGCAAACGCGGCAACGAATACCTGCGACGCATGCTCCTGCATGGAGCGCGATCCGTAGTGGCGCAAATCGGTCGAAACCGCACTGCGCTTGGATTATGGCTCACTGATCTATCTAATCGGACACATCGCAATGTTGTCGTCGTCGCTTTGGCGAACAAGATGGCTCGAACAGCTTGGGCAATCTTGAACAAGGGAACGACCTACTGTGCACCAGCCATGGTGGCTGCCTGACAACGAGGCTTGGAACTGCCACTCCGTGGAAAAGTCAAAAGGACTGACTTTCCCACCTCGTTTGGAAATCCGCAAAGAACGCGGATTCCCACATTTCCAACCCTGCAGCTACGACGATCAACAGTATTTTCCAGGTTTGCGAGACAAATCATGCGTGAGTGAACGGTCACAACCGGCGTTGCTCAAGCCTGCGTGGGAATGAGAACCTTCAAGTTCGACCCACTTTTTAGATCAGCGACGCGCGGACTCCATTATGGCCAGGAGTTTGACTCCACAAACAGGCCGGATACATTTGAGCAGACCAGCCCACCCACGACACGGATTTGACTTGCAATCCGGCGGCGGACCATACATTTCCCACACCGCCTGCTACTGCGACGGGCTGATATCCACCTCTCCCGTTGCGCTACACTAACAATCTCACCGGTACAAATTACCGGGCAGACCACTCGGGCCTGCATGCAACGATCTCTTCGACACGTTCGAGATGGCTGGGGAGTTCCTGCCGGCCGGGATGTTTGCGGCGAGGCTTGCCCTCGGGCTTGTCTTGCGGCGTTTGTGGCTGGAGCGGTTCGCGTCCACTCTCGGCTTCGACTTCCTCCTGCGATACGCCCGGCTCCAGATCCAGCAGCTGGAGTTGCAAATCGCTCAGCGTCTCGCTGCGCTTGCCATATCGCGCAATCCGCTCCAGGCGAAGCCGCTCTTCCAAAACCCTGATCTTTATCTCCGCCAGGGCCAGGGCCTGATCCTTGCGCGTCAACTGCTGATCCCGGGTCGCGATCTGTTGCTCTCTTTCCGCAAGCTGCGCCTGAAGCTGCGCGACGATCTCGGCGAGCAGCGGATCCGGCATCTCTTGTGAGGAGAGATTCACGATGCCTAATGAATAGCAGACATCGCTGTGGATAAGATCGCTTCTCGTCAGTGTTTATGCGGTCTCTCGTGACTCTTCTGATTCCTCGC
>JAKBAG010000202.1 GCA_021809235.1 Acidobacteriota bacterium | reverse complement strand
CCTGCCAACGACGCTTATGATTGGCGAGCTGGCCAGTGCGATTCCAGCCGAGGGCGGCTTTTACGTCTGGGTTCGACGTGGGTTGGGTTCCTTCTGGGGCTACCAGGAGGGATGGCTGTCGCTGGCGGCAAGCATCTTTGATATGGCCATCTATCCAACGATTTTTGTGGAGTATCTGGGACGTTTTGATCCAGCGCTGACGGCCGGCGTCAGGGGATATTTGTGGTCGCTGTTGGTGGTAGTGGTCTGCTGCGCGTGGAATCTGCGCGGTGCCCCGGCCGTAGGCGAAGGAACGGTGGGACTGTTTGTTCTGCTGCTGGCACCGTTTGTGGTGTTTATCGGCATTGGGCTGTGGCGCGGGCTGCAGATGCATGGGGCGATTGTCTGGGGGCATGCCGGGACAGGCGCCAGTCTGAGCACAGCAGTGCTGGTGGCGATGTGGAATTATATGGGCTGGGACAATGCATCCACTGTGGCTCAGGAGGTGGAGGAGCCGCAGAAGAATTATCCGCGGGCGATGCTGGCCTCTGCGATGCTTGTGGCGCTCACCTATATTCTGCCGCTGTCGGCTGTGGCGGCGGCGGGGATTTCGGTAGCCAACTTTTCCACCGGTTCGTGGGCAGATGCTGCGCGGCTGCTGGGCGGGCCTCTCCTGGGTATAGCGGTGGTGGCAGGCGGGGCAATCAACGGGTTTGGCATGTTCAATGCGCTGATGATGAGCTATACGCGACTGCCGGTAGCCATGGCTGAGGATGGAATGCTACCGCGGATACTGACGCGTCGTAATCGCAGGGGTGTGCCTATGGTCTCTATAGCCCTCTGCGGGCTGGCATGGGCGCTGGCACTCAATCTGAAGTTTGAGCGGCTAATCTCGATTGATCTGGTGCTGTACGGAGCCAGTCTGGTGCTGGAGTTTGCCGCGCTGGTGATGTTGCGGCTGCGGGAGCCGGAGTTGGATCGCCCGTTCCGTGCGGGGAATCTAGCCTTTGCCGTTGCGCTGGGTGTGGGTCCCACGGCACTGATTGGCTATGCTCTGTACGCAGCGCGTGACGAACAACTGGGCGGGTTTTCCGCACTGGGTTTTGCGCTAGTGGTGGGGCTGCTCGGCCCGGTGTTCTACTGGCTGACGAGTCGGCTGCGGGACCGGAGGCCAGCGATGGCCACCGGAGACTGATGGCATCTAACGGCTGGCAGGAACAGGTACGGTTTTGAGTTGCTTGACGTGGATGGATGCGTCGGTCTCCGGGATGGTTCCGTCGTTGACGCGGACCTCTGTAGGCTGACCCTGCAGCAGGATGCGAAGGGTAGCCTTGCCGCGACCCGGCACCACGGCCCGCTGCGTAACGGTGGACAGATCACTGATAACCTGCACGGGTACCTCAGCACCGGCATAGCCGTTATTGGAGACACTGACAGCGATCAAATAGCTGCCGTTAAGTGCAGTGGGCGTGGTGTAGACGTTATCGAGCGCAAAATCAGGCAAACCCTGGTCATGATAGACCCAGTCATGGAAGAACCACTGGAGATCACGGCGCTGACCAGCATTTTCCAGCAGGTGCTCGAAATAGTCGGGCGTGCGATCGGCATCGGGGTTATAGGCGCGCAGGGCTGCGGAGAGCGTCTCATCGCTGACCAGCGAACGCAGCATCCACAGGACGTAAGCTGCCTTGGTACGGTAGTAGACAGGCGATGTGGCGGTAAGCAGGGGCTGACCATCGCCTTCGCCGGGGCTGGATGGCTCGGCAAGTGCGAGCGCCTGGCGTGAGTCTGCCAGCATGGCCAGAGCCTGCTCCCGTCCTCGCTGCTTCTCCATCCAGAGGGTGCCCATAAAGTGAGCCACGCCCTCGGAAAGCCAGGCGCGACGGGACATCATCCAGGCATGAGTGAGAGCGTGGGCAAAGATGTTGTCCAGCACATCGGACGAGGCTGCGCGCACGGGGGTGGCGAGCATGGCGCCGGTTTCAAAAGGAATATCGGCAGCCTCTGGCAGCTCCAGAATCGTGAGGCGAGAGTGTGGAGTCTGGCCCAGCCATTCACGCAGAAATGGTAGTACGGCGGAGTCGGCATCGGACCAGGCATCGACGTTGGGCCCGGAAGCCGGTGTGGCCCAGAGCGTTGTCTCCGGCAGGGTATGCGCCGTACGCGAGGCGACGAACAGGTTGATGGTTTCAAAGCCTAGCGTGGCATCGTCAAGCCGCCCGATGGCAAGGCTGGGAATGGAAGGATCGCTGGACTGGGTGATGGACAGCGGCAGCGGCTGGCCGTTGACCAGAGCGATGTTTGGCGTCTGACCCGCTGCACTCTCTGCTGCTGTGGTTTCCACGGTGAGCGCCAGCTTGAGATGAGCGCCAGTTAACTGGAGTTTGTGGCGGCCAATCTCATCAAAGACCCTTGCCCCATCGCCGAGAATTGCCGGAGCGGAAGAAACCGGAACCCAGACAACATTGCCGAATCCGCGCAGACCGGTAAAGCCGCTGGTGATGCGATCCCAGTCCGAAGACGCGGCTACGTTGTCCGGAGTGCCGATGGCGAGCAGGCGCTTGGCTGACTGTTCGATGCGACCGGCATAGGTAACATCGACCTGCAGCGAGGCACCCGGTGCCAACGGCTCAGGGAGAGTGACCGTGGCTTCATTCATCTGGCCGGTGTGGTCTGTGTCGGAGTTGATCAGCGACTGCGTGAAGGAAAGATCGCGACCGGCGATGTGAATCTGCTGCCAGGCAAGAGTGGAGGATAGCTGCATCGGCAGATGACGAAGCGGCACGCTGCCTGCATTGCGAATGCCAAGCAGCGCGCGCACGGCAAGATAATGCTGTGCGGGACGGAGATGCACGTCCAGATCGAAGCTGGTATAGCCAACAGCACGACGCTCCGCATCGGTGGCAAGCGGTGGTAGGGCAGCACGGTTGCCGGTGGCACCTGCGGCGGCAGCTCCAGAAACAACTGGGCCGGAGATCACCGAGCCTGTCGCCACCGAATCAACCGTGCGGCCAGTGGTGATGGTCTGTCCATCGTCAGTCACATGGCGGGAAAAAAGCACGGTTCCCTGCCTTGCGGACGAGTCGGACTGGGCTCCGGACACTGGAACTGCAGCAGGAGTTGCGCCGGTCTGTGGTGACGGCCCACCCTGTGTTGCCTGTCCGGAGGACTGCGCCTGCATGGACGGAAGAACGAGACACACGGCTGCAAGACAAGCGGCGGCCGACCAGAAGGCCCGAAGCCGACCGCAAGCGGCAGGAATGTGGATCATGATCCCAGACCTTTCTGCTTTTTGCGGCGGCCAGGACTGTCTGATTTTTCCTGCCCGCGCTGGGCTAGACGACGCTGACGAGCTGCCTCAAAGAGAACCACGGAAGCCGCAGCGGAGACGTTCAGCGAGGACACACCCCCGGCCATCGGAATGCGGAGCAGATGGTCGCAGGTGCGCCGGACGAGTTCATGCAGCCCATCCCCCTCGCTACCCATCACAAGAACACAGTCGCCGGTGAAGTCGAACTGGTCATAGTCGGTGGTGCCGCGCTCGTCCAGGCCAATCACCCACAGGTTATTGCGCTTGAGGTCTTCAAGAGCACGGACAAGATTGACGACCCTGGCAATCCGCAGATGCTCCTGGGCGCCTGCGGCTGCCTTGGCGGCGACCGCGCTCAGCGGGGCGGAGCGGCGCTCAGGCATAAGCACAGCATCGACACCAGCTCCATCGGCCGAGCGCAGCAGGGCGCCAAGATTCTGGGGATCCTCCACTCCATCCAGGGCAAGCAGCAGTCGTGCGGCGCCCGTCGGTTCCAGAATGTCCTCGATGGAGAGGAACTCCTGCGCGCGGACGATGGCGACGACCCCCTGATGGGCTGGGGTCCGGGCAATGTCGTTGAGGGACTCGCGAGGCTCGGCGCGTACCCGAATCTTGAGCGTACGACAAAGGGCGACAATCGCCTCGAGCCGCTCGTCGCGTCGCTCGCGCGCCACCAGGACATGATCAAAGCGGCGACGACCGGCCCGGAGCGCCTCTTCCACCGGGTGAATTCCATAGAGAATCTGCATCTGTTCAGTGTAACGGTTCTCTTATCAGACGTTGCGGAATCAGGAGAGCAACCATGAGCTGGCCAGTTATCAGACCTTCCGGAACCATAATCTGCGACAGTCTGACTGCAACTGCCTGGAATTGCTTGGCTTGGCGTTTTTTCAAAGTGCGAGGGGGCGTGACCATTTCGCCTGTCCTTACTGGTGAGAATCTCGCTCGGGAGGCTCCTGGTGCGGAATGCGCGAGCGGACAAACAAAAAAACTTCGTCCCGGGAACCGGTTTTCGCGTCTATACGTTCAGGATGAGTATGTTCTCCACGTTGTTTGCCGCGCGCTCGATTCCGGCCACACAGGCCGCGGAACGCGAGTTGGTGCGCCAGGAAAATCTGGCCATTGCGGCAGGACTCCGACGTCAGGACCCTGGACTGCTGGATCAGTTGATTGTGCGATATCAGCATCGACTCATGCGCTACCTGCTGTATTTAACGGGGAACCGCGAGGATTCTGAAGACCTATTTCAGGAGGTCTGGATGCGGGTGCTGGTTCGCGGCGGTCAGTATGACGCGAAGGCGCGTTTTGATACCTGGCTGCTGACGATCGCCCGTAACCTGGTGATTGATCAGAAGCGCAAGCGGACGGCGCAAAGCCTGGACGCAATGATTGAAGATGCTCACAACGACGAACATTCGCCCGAGTTTGAGCTGGCTGCCAATGGGCCAAGCCCGCTGGAAGAGTACGCCGGAGTTGAGGACAGGACGCGCCTGGCAGCGGCCATGATGCAACTGGAACCGAACTACCGCGAGGTCCTTGTACTACGCTTCCATGAGGAACTTTCTCTGGAAGAGATCGCAAGTGTGACAAAATCCCCCCTTTCCACGGTAAAATCCCGCTTGTACCGTGGCCTGGCTTTGATGAAGCCCGCTCTGGCCAAGGTCTAGTTCGACACGTCGGCTGAGTGGCAGTACGGCTCGGCTTGACCCAAGGAGTGGCTGTGTCTCCGGTCGACAAGGGCGCGCCATCGAATCCGAACCCCGAATCTGCTGCCCCCGCAACAGGTAGCCATGCTGCTGCCGATTCCAGTCTGTTATCAGCTCTGGCGGGTCTGGACGCAACGCAGACCCACGAGGCAGCAATTCATACCCGACGGGTGGTGACCGGGTCGGCAGCCAACCTGCGGCAACGACGCCTGAGCAGCGGACGCAGTCGAAATCTGGCGATAGCCGGGGTAGTCCTTGTGCTGCTGCTGATTACGCCCCTGATCTGGTCATCGGTGGACAGCCTGATGGGCGACCAGCACATTACGGACACAGCCAGTGAGCTGAGCCTGCTGGGGCTGCTGGTCGGCTCAACACTGATTGCCGCCATGCTTGTGGCCGGATGGTTGAGAAATCGACGATAAAAGACGATCCGGCACGCAACTTCCCTGTCCGGAAATT
>JAKBAG010000201.1 GCA_021809235.1 Acidobacteriota bacterium | reverse complement strand
TGCTCCGGCAATTCTGAAGCCGGAGAGCGGTCGCGGCCCTGGATTCTCAGAAGGCTCGCCTGCCCCGGCATAAACCGGTCATAGCGGTAAAGACATATCCGGCTGGTGCCATTGGCACCAGCCGGATATGTCTTTGAGCTGGAGAGTTCCTGGTGCAACAGCAGATTTCCAGCAATCCCAAATTCCGGTCAACTTCCGATCCGTTTGGATCAGGCAAAGGTCATGACGACCGCTCCTGCGGTGATGAGAAGTCCGCCCAGAATAGCCATCGGCGAGAGCTTTTCCCCCAGAAAAACGGCGGCAAAGACGAGCACCAGGACCACGCTGAGCTTGTCCAGCGGAGCCACGCGCGAAGCGGGGCCCAGTTGCAGGGCGCGAAAATAGCAGAGCCAGGACAGGCCGGTGGCAAGACCGGACAGGCCGAGAAACAGCAGGGTACGACGATCCAGGTCGCGAAACTCATGATGCTTGCCCAGTGCAACCGCGATGGCCCAGGTGAAGACGACCACCACCGTGGTGCGGACTGCCGTGGCCAGATTGGAGTCCACATGCGCCACGCCGATCTTGGCCAGAATGGCCGTGGCAGCGGCAAAGAGCGCGGAAAGCAAGGCCCAGAAGATCCAGTTCATACACCGATCGTATCGCGTAGCGCTGCCGGACAAATACAATCAGGAAATATGAGGCAGGGTTGGCAGGGAATGCGCCGGGGAATTCGCGCTTGGTTGGGAATGTTTGTCGCATGTCTGTTCCTGGTGAGTCTTACGGGATGCGGATATCACACGCTCGGTGCTGCGACGCATCTGCCACAGGGGACACGCACGATCTCGGTTCCCGTCTTTGCCACCCGGACGACGAACAACCACACGGAGATCGTGCTGACCCAGGCCGTGGTGCGCGAACTGCTGACGCGGACGCGGCTGCGCGTGC
This sequence comes from Acidobacteriota bacterium, assembly GCA_021809235.1. Lineage (GTDB taxonomy): Bacteria > Acidobacteriota > Terriglobia > Terriglobales > Acidobacteriaceae > Acidicapsa. The sequence goes on along the minus strand of JAKBAG010000201.1, from coordinate 4,537 downwards.
TTCCCTCGGACAGTCCGGATGCGGATGCTGTTCTGCAGGGCACCATCCTGAGCCAGACCGTGGCTCCGCTGACCTACAACTCCGTGACGCAGGAGTCGTCGAGCTTTCTGATTACGATGGTTGTGGCTGTGAAGCTGGTGGCGCGGGATGGACATGTGCTTTATGACAACAACAACTACGTTTTTCGGCAGCAATACCAGTCCACGACCGATCTGACGACCTATCTGCAGGAGGATCCGGCAGCGCTGCAGCGGCTATCCCGCGACCTGGCCCATGCCCTGGTTTCCGATATGCTGGAAAGCTTTTAGGGCCTTCTGCCGCTTCCGGGGTGAACAGGCGCTAATTCGATTTCCATCCGGTGAATGCGGGATTCTGTTCCTGCGACGGGATTTCCTCGCTGCCTGCATTTTGGGGCTGTTCAGCCGTGCAAGATTTCCGGTACAGTAATTTCGTAAGCCCCGATGGAGGTCGCGATGGCGGAAGAGACTGTATTGCGCGAAGACCAGCAGGAGATTTCCCTGGAGCCGGTCGGCGCAGTCATGGCGGAGGGTCAGAGTGTACGGGTCAGTCGACGTACCTTTCTCTCCGGGTTGGGAGCAACGGGACTCATTGCGAGCGCGCCTCTGGCAGTTGCTGCAGCGCCTGCGCCGGCCGCGCCCGCAGCCACGACAGGTGCGGAGACGCATCTGGTGTTGAAGGTGAACGGGGAGGAGCACGATCTTGGTATGGTGGATACGCGTGCGACTCTGCTGGATACCCTGCGGGAGCGACTGTACCTGACCGGAACCAAAAAAGGATGCGACCACGGTCAGTGCGGTGCCTGCACGGTCCATGTGGATGGTCGGCGGGTGAACTCCTGCCTGACACTGGCGGTGATGGCGACAGGTAAAGAGGTGACTACGGTGGAGGGTCTGGGAATTCCCGCACGGATGCACCCGATGCAGGCGGCATTTGTGGAGCACGATGCCTACCAGTGCGGCTACTGCACCAGCGGCCAGATCATGAGCGCCGTGGCACTGCTGAAGGAACCGATTGGTCCCTCGGATGCCGAAGTGAAGGAGGCCATGGCCGGCAACATCTGCCGTTGCGGAGCCTACCCGAATATTCTGGCGGCCATTCAGCAGGTACGCAGCCAGAAGATGAGCTAACCCAGGACGCAAATCAGACAGAAGCGGACCAGCCGAAGCGAGGATACGATGCAGAGTTTCAGCTATACCAAAGCGCAGACGGTGGAAGAGGCAGCCGGAGCAGGTGGGCGGTTTATCGGCGGTGGCACTACCCTCGTCGACCTGATGAAACTGAATGTCGAGACGCCATCCACGCTGGTGGATATCACCGGCCTTCCCATCGCCGAGGTGGAGAAGCTTCCGGACGGCGGTCTCAAGATTGGCGCGATGGTGCGTAACTCCGATCTTGCCTTTCATCCGGAGGTGAAGGCCCAGTATGCGGTGCTTTCGGAAGCGCTGCTGTCCGGCGCGTCGGCCCAGTTGCGGAATATGGCCACCACGGGCGGCAACCTGCTGCAACGGACGCGTTGCCCCTACTTTCGCGACACCAGTTACAGCAACTGCAATAAACGCAATCCAGGGTCGGGCTGCGCGGCCATAGGTGGACACAATCGCATGATGGCGATTCTGGGTACGAGCGAAAGCTGCATTGCCACGCACCCTTCGGATATGTGCGTGGGCATGATGGCGCTCGATGCGACGATTCATGTCTCCGGTCCCAAGGGGACGCGGGCGATTTCGATTGGAGACTTCTACCATCTGCCCGGAACCACACCCAACGTGGAGAATGCGTTGGAGCCGGGTGAGTTGATTACGCATGTGACACTGCCGGCGCCGCGCAGGCAGTCCCGGCAGGTCTATCTGAAGCTGCGGGATCGGGCCTCCTATGAGTTTGCCCTGGCTTCGGCAGCCGTGGTGGCAGAGACCAGCGGCGGTCACATTCACTATATTCGCGTGGCTTTAGGCGGCGTGGGTACGCGGCCCTGGCGCGCCCACGAGGCCGAAGCAGCGCTGATGGGGAAACCGGCAACTCCGGCTCACTTCCGCGCAGCGGCAGAGGCGGCGCTGAAGGATGCCAAGCCGCAGAGTGAAAACGGCTTCAAGGTGGAGCTGGCCAAGCGCTGCATCGTGCGGGCGCTGACGATGGCAACCGCCTGACGGACAGTCGTCTGAGACAGAACAGATACGAATCCATCGTCTGGCGAGGTCAGCAGAAGCTCCCGCCAGACGATCCTGCATCTGGCAGGCAGAGATGAGCCTCCGCGGGCAAGCGGACACGAAAGGACAGAAGCGCATGGCGACACAGGAAACGACGGCAGAAAAGATGGCTGGCAGTCCGCATGGAATCATCGGACGGCCTGTGGCGCGCATTGATGGTCCGCTGAAGACGACCGGCACGGCCGAATATGCCGGGGACTTTCATTTGCCTGGGATGGTGCATGCAGTACCGGTGCAGGCCACGGTGGCCAGCGGTGTGCTGCGACATCTGGATGTGAGCGCGGCCATGGCGATGCCTGGCGTCCTGGAGGTGCTGCATCGTGGCAATATCGAGCGGATCTACCGTGCCGTGCCCAATGATCCGAATGCAACGGTCAGCGAGACGCGGCCAGCCTTTGAAGATGACCGGCTGTACTACTGGGGGCAATACATTGCGCTGGTGGTCGCGGAAACGCCCGAGCAGGCAAACGCGGCGGCTGCAGCCGTGAAGGCTGAGTATGCTGCGGAGACGCCGGATGTTCGGCAGGAACTGAATCCCTATGATGGCAAGTGGCATACAGTCTCTGAGCGCGGCAAGGTGGAGGATGCACTGGCCGCGGCAGCCGTTACGGTTGACCAGACCTATGGAACGCCGGCGGAGACGCACAATCCGATTGAGCTGCACGCCACCGTGGCGGTCTGGGAAGGCGACCGGGTGACCCTGTATGAAAGCACGCAGGGCGTGGTGAACCATCGGAATGCGATGGCACAGATTCTGGGAGTTCCGCGCGAGAATGTCACGGTCATTACCCGCTTCCTTGGCTCCGGCTTCGGAGGAAAGCTGTTTCCCTGGACGCATTGCGCCCTGGCCGCGGTGGCCAGCCGCAGACTGCAGCGGCCGGTGAAGCTGGTAGTCACGCGCACCATGATGTTTTCCAATGTGGGCCATCGGCCCGTCACGGAGCAGCGCTTTCGCCTGGGCGCCAGTGCTGATGGAAAGCTGGTGGCCCTGCAGCAGGATGCGCTGAATCACACCTCGCTGGTGGATGCCTATGACGAGGGCTGCGGAGAGGCAACGCCCTATCTTTACAGCGTTCCCAATCTGAAGGTTGCCTCCGCTCTGGTGCAGCGGAATGTGGGCTCCCCGATGGCCATGCGAGGACCGGGCGCGGTACCTGGGCTGTTTGCCATGGAATCGGCGATGGATGAGCTGGCCGTGGCGTTGAAGATGGATCCGGTGGAGCTGCGGCTGAAAAACGATGCTGTAAAGGATGAAAGCAACGGGCATCCGTTTTCCTCCCGACACCTGCGGGAGTGCCTGGAGACGGGCAGCGCGAAGTTTGGCTGGAGCAGGCGGACCGCTGAGGTTGGTTCGATGCGGCGCGATGGCAAGGTGCTGGGCTGGGGAGTGGCTGCGGCCAGCTGGGGAGCGTACCGCTTTGCCTGCGCCGCAACGGTGGAACTGGGTGCCGATGGCCGCGCCCGCGTCCGTTGCGCGACGCAGGATATTGGGACCGGCCTGTACACGATCTTTGCCCAGGTGCTGGCGGAAAAGACCGGTTTGCCGTTTGAGCGCATTGATGTACTGCTCGGGGACAGCTCGATGCCCGAGGGTCCGCTCTCCGGTGGATCCTGGTCGACGGCAACCGTGTTGCCAGCGGTGGCGGAGGCGGCCGAAGGTGCGATTGCGTCCATACTTGCGGTGGCATCCGCGACGCCGGGAACTCCGTTTGCCGGAGCCGACGCCAAGACGCTGCGGCTGACCGAAGGTCGCGTGCACCGCACCAGCGAACCGGCGGCGCAGGGAGTTCCGTTTGAGCAGATTCTGAAGAAGGCGCGGCTGAATCGCGTGAGCGCGGATGGCCGTAGCGGGTCAGCCTTCGAAGATCCCAAGGCACGCGGATTGTCCATGCACAGCTTTGGTGCCCAGTTTGTGGAAGTGGAATGGGAGCCGGAGATTGCTCGTCTGCGCGTGAGCCGCGTGGTGACAGTGATTGATGCCGGCCGGATCATCAACCCGCGTGCCGGAGCCAACCAGATCAAAGGTGCCGTTGTGATGGGCGTGGGCATGGCACTGCTGGAGGAGACGGTTTACGATCCGCGCAATGGTCAGCCAATCAACGCCAATCTGGCCGACTACCGGATGGTGACCTGCCCGGATACGCCGCAGATCGATGTAACTTTCCTCGATTATCCGGACTATGCACTGAACAGTTATGGCGCGCGTGGAATCGGGGAGATTGGCCTGGCCGGCGTTGCTCCAGCCATCACCTCGGCGGTCTATCACGCAACGGGAGTGCGCGTGCGCAGGTTGCCGGTGCGTATCGAAGATC
>JAKBAG010000200.1 GCA_021809235.1 Acidobacteriota bacterium | reverse complement strand
ATGCATGTAGCGTACTTGCGGAGGTGTCCATCGGGTACTCTGGCAGGGAGCTGCTTTCCGGCGGAGAAGCGGTGATGAGGGAGACAAATGATCGAGCAGCTTCGTAGGGCATTCCTCGCGAACTTTCGCTCGCAGGCCTATCAGGAACTCCTGACAGAACTGGAACGGACCTGCGGGACGCCCATTCGCTTTCGCGTAGCCGAGACGCCTGTTTTTCTCCCATCGTGCTTGCTGGAAGAGCTGGCAGTGACCGGGCGAGAGTTGACCGAGCGTCTGCTTGCCAGCCAACGCTATCTTGCGGCTGCCGAGCAGGCCATTCCGTCTGGATATCGGGTTAAGGGCCGGTTCTCGCATCCGAACTTTATGACGGCGGACTTTGCCCTGGTGCGTGGGCGGTCGGGAGATCTGGAGCCAAAGCTGGTGGAGCTGCAGGCGTTTCCCTCGGTGTTTGGCTATCAGGCGGAACTGGCGGCCGGCTACCGGCGGGCCTTTGGACTGGATCCGAATCTGGAGATCTTTTTGAGCGGCCTGACCGAGGAGGGGTATTGGAATCTGTTGCGGGAGACGATTGTTGGCCCGCACGATCCCTCCGAAGTCGTGCTGACGGAGGTGGACCCGGAGAATCAGAAGACACTGCCGGATTTTCGCGTAACGGCCGAACGGTTGGGCATTGCGGTGGTGGACATCGCGCGCCTGGAGGCAGTCGGCAATCGTCTGGCCTATCGGGATCCCAGGGGGCGCCAAGTCCTGATTCGGCGCATCTATAACCGCGCGATTGCCGACGAGATGATGGCGAAGCGTGTGCGGCTGCGGTTTGACCTGGAGGCGGAGTGGGATGTGGAGTGGGCCGGGCATCCGAACTGGTACTTCCGCGTGAGTAAGTTTGCGCTGCCGTGGCTGAGCGGATCGTTGGGCGGAGACGTCAAAGCGCATCCCTGCGTTCCGCCTGCAGCTTTCCTTGAGGATTTTCTGGCCGGTCCAGGCTACGAAGCGCTGCGCGAGTCCGGAGTGTGGCTTCCGGAGCGGCGGGAGGCAGGAGCGGTGTATGAGGAGTTACTGCTCAAGCCGCTCTATTCCTTTGCCGGCAAGGGGATTGTCTTCGCGCCGTCGGACGCGGAACTGTCGGCGATTCCGGCAAGCGAGCGCGGTCAGTATCTGGTGCAGCAGCGGATGCAGTTTGAGCCCACGGTGGAAACGCCGGAGGGAATGACGCAGGCCGAGATACGCATACTCTATGCGTGGCCGGACGACGGGCAGATGACGGCGGCGATAAGCCTGGTGCGACTGGGTCGCGGGAAAATGATGGGTGTCGATCATAACCGCGATATGGAGTGGGTGGGAGCATCGGCGGCTTTCGGGGTCGGCAATGCGCAGAAACTTGAAAAAAGTACACCTTTTCGGTAGGCAAATACCCCAAAAGGATGATTGTTTTCGGTACCTTGGATACAGTACTTTTGGGTTGCTGCAGAAACTTTGGTTTTCTCGCAGTACCCAAAGGGTTCGATACAGTGTCTCCAGAGAGGCGCTGGCGGGATTCTATGGACGAATCAAAACCGTGGTTCAAGGATGTATTGAAGATTGCGCAACCGGATAAAAGTCCGGGCGTGCGATCGGCGGTACGCTTTCCGTTGCAGCTTTCCGTCATTCTGATTGTGGATGGGCGAGAGTTAGAGGCGAAGACGGAGAATGTATCGGCAAATGGAATATCCCTCTGGGTCGCTGAACGTGTGATGCCAGGCCAGGAAATTCGATTCCGGCTGAAGTTGCAAGGCGAAGTACTGGGGACAACGAAGGATGTTCTTGTGACCTGCGAAGGGCGCGTGGTTCGCTGTGAGGCCGTGGACGATGCGTTTCAAGTGGCAGCCACAATTGATGCGTATCAGTTTTCCGAACCCTAATGTGGAGAGTCAGGTGACGGGGCAGACAATGACAGCAAAGAAGAAAGACGAAAGAGTCGAGCCGGAAGAGAGTGCCGGAGCGAATCCGAATGCAATTCGTATCATTCTTGCGGATTCCCAAGCGATTTATCGCGTGGGAATCCGCAAGATATTTGCCTTGGAAGATGATCTGCGTGTGGTTGCCCAGGCAGATACGATGGAAAATCTTTATGCTGCGGCGGAGCGTTTTCCCAGCGACGTGTTGCTGATGGAAGCAGGTCTGCTGACGGGCACAACCGATGCCATTCCCAGGCTGTTGCAGATTGCCCCTGAGTTGAAGATTATTGTGCAGGCCTCCCAGTCCGACGAACAGGGAACAGTGGAGATGTATCGACGCGGGGTGCGTGGCGTGATTTCCCGTGCTATCTCTCCCGATCTGCTGGTCAAGTGTGTGCGCAAGATTGCCCATGGGGAAACATGGATCGACAATCAGTCCGTCAACCTCGTAATTGAAGCCTATCGCTCGCAGGCCCAGTCGCTCGTGCATCCGAAGTCACAAACCAAGCTGACTGCCAAGGAGATCACGATCATCACGGGAATCACGCAGGGCAAGCGAAATAAAGAGATTGCCTATATGCTGGGAACCTCCGACCAGGTGGTGAAGAATTATCTACGAAAAATCTATGACAAGCTCGGTGTCTCGGACCGTCTGGAACTGGCCCTTTACTGTCTGCACAATAAAATAATTCCGAATGAGGATGCCAGCGAGACGCGAAGCACATCCATTTAGCCTGGTTCCTCTTCATCTGGTTCCTCAAGGAACTGTTGATAGCTTCGGTGGGCTTGCCGTAGTCGACTTTTGCTCTTGCTAACCGTTGCCAAGCGGTCTGGTTTCATAGATACATATTTCGGATTTGGACCTGTTGCGATAGGAAATGGTCACTTCTGGTCGCATGCAGGACTCGCAGGCATCACAATCCTCTGCAAAAGCTGATTCAATTCCTGCATCTGCTGCGCGCTGAGGGAACTCAGCAGTCGCCGTGGTGCCTCCAGCACGATTGGATCCAGCGACTGCAGCAGTTCCAGTCCCTGGAGTGTGATGCAGGTCCAGACGACGCGGCGGTCGGCGGCATCCCGATGCTGTTGCACCAGTTTACGGGAGTGAAGGCGTGCCAGCAGGCGCGTGATGTCCGGCACGGATGTGATCATGCTACGGCCAATGGACGAGCAGGTAAGCCCGGACGGTCCGGCTCCACGCAGAATGCGCAGCACGTTGTACTGGGGATGGGTAAGACCAAACGGTCGCAATAACTGATGAAAGGCACGGTCCAGTTGATCGGAGACGCGGAGAAGCCGCAGGAACAACTCGGTTTGGGGATTCGGATAGCGAGTTGTGGGAGGCGTTTCTCGTGTACACATCGGAAGATCCTGAGCTTGCCTTTTCCGGACGGATGGAGGTGCTCGACGATCCGCAGCGAAAATGGGTTAGCCGGGAGACTCAAATTCCGACCAAGGAAGCGGAGCCTCGCAGCAGGGCTGATACTGCCGGGCGATATTTCCGCCCGGCAGTATGGGAGTTACTGCTTGGCGACGTCGAGATCGATTTCGATCGAAACGTTGTCGCCGAGAATGGCTGACGGGAAGCTTGTGCCAATCCCCCAGTCCTGACGGCGAATCGTTGTGGTTGCCGAGAAGCCGACGTGCTGCTTCTTGTCCATACCGGTCACTGGAGCCGTCGGTCCCACGACATTGAGCACAACCGGCTTGGTGATGCCGCGCAGAGTGAGGTTGCCTGTGACCATCATGCCATTGGCGGACTTGACGACCTTGGTGCTCTGGAAGGTGGCGGTGGTGTACTTGCTGACATCGAAGAAGGCATCGGTCTTCAGATGGTTGTCGCGAGCAGCTTCGCCAGTATCTACGCCTGCAACGTCAATGGTCGCGTTGACGGTGGACTTGGAGATATCGGCAGCGTCATAGACAACGGTGGCATTGACGGCACCGAAGCGTCCGTGGACATTGGTCAGGGACATATGCTTGATGGAGAAATCCACTTCCGAGTGGACCGGATCGGACTTCCAGGTGGTGGTTTGGGCAAGAGCCAGGGGTGCGGCAAGGACCAGAGCCAGGGCGGCGGAGAGGCTGCGTTTCATGTGCTTCCTTTCGATTCAAACCGGAGATGCGATTCCCGGTCCCGGATAGGGAAGAGCAGGAATCGTCTGAGGATAGGATGCATGGAGCAAAGTAGTCGTTGCAACAAATAAATATCTTTTCGGCGGATTTCCGATGGGAAGTCGCTTCTGGTGAGTGCGACCGGTGGGCGGGGAAGCACGGGCGTCTGATATGCTCCGGGCTATGCCGGACAAAGCCAAGCCCTGGAGCACGTGGACGCGCGGGCAACGGAATGCCTTTCTGGCCGCGATGCTGAGCTGGACACTGGACGCGCTGGATTTTTTTCTCCTGATCTTCTGTATGCCGGCCATTGCCAGCAGCTTCCGCGTGGATGTGGGCGGGGTGGCTGAGGCTGTTTTCCTGACGTTGGCGTTGCGACCGGTGGGCGCCCTGTTGTTTGGTGCCGCTGCGGATCGCTGGGGACGGAAGCCGACACTGGTGGCCAATATTCTTTGTTACTCGGTGGCGGAGTTGGGATGTGCGTTTGCACCGTCGCTGCATGCATTGTTGGTGTTGCGTGCTGTCTTTGGTGTGGCCATGGGGGGTGTCTGGGGCGTGGGTGCGGCGCTGGCATTTGAGACATTGCCGAGCGAAGGGCGAGGATTTTTCTCCGGTGTCTTGCAGGAGGGCTACGCAATCGGCTATCTGCTGGCTGCGGCTGCCTTTGGCGTGGGCTTCCGTTGGTTGGGCTGGCGTGGATTATTTGCTCTGGGTGCGGTCCCGGTGCTGCTGGTTCCGTTTGTACTGCGTGGAGTGAGCGAGTCGCCGGTGTGGGAAGAGCGCAGAAGGCGGCTGGCTGCAAAGTGCCGCGAAGGGGAGAGTTGGCGGGAGCGGATGCTGGCCTTGCGTGGTCACCTGCCCATCTTTCTGTTTCTTGTTGTGCTGATGACGGCCTTTACCAGCTTTTCCCACGGAACGCAGGATATTTACCCCACGTTTCTGCTCAAGGGCGTCGGATTTACCGCCGCCGCAGTCGGCGTGATTGGAGTGGTCTATAACGTGGGTTCACTTGCCGGAGGCATGGTCTTCGGCAGCCTGAGTGAGCGATGGGGGCGTCGCCGCGCGATCATTGCTGCGGCCTTGCTGGCGATTCCCGTGGTGCCGCTGTTTGCTTATGGCCACTCTGCTCTTGCGCTGGGCGCAGGAGCCTTTCTGATGCAATTCATGGTGCAGGGAGCCTGGGGTGTGGTTCCGGCGTACCTGACGGAACTGTCGCCGGCTGCAGTTCGCGCTGTGCTGCCGGGGGTTGCCTACCAGCTGGGTAACCTGCTCACCTCGCGCAATCTGGTCATCCAGACGCATCTTGCTGAGAGATGGGGCAGCTATCGTCCTGTACTGGCCGGTACGGTGGTGCTGGCCGGAGTTGCGCTGGCGGCAGTCACGGCACTGGGACGGGAAAGTCGTGGGGTTCGCATCGGCTCCGAATAGAGCGATCGTAGGCATCGA
>JAKBAG010000199.1 GCA_021809235.1 Acidobacteriota bacterium | reverse complement strand
CGGGTGAGGAATTGCCATAAATGGCGGAAGCGGGAACGAAGATGATCCGGAATCGGCATTCAGGGCGACTTCCTTCCAGAGGTCACATCGTCATACTACGGACAATCCTTGGGCAAGGGCAGCATTTGCTGGAACTAAACAGCTTGCCATGATAACTGGAACTATCCGGCAAGCTGGATCAGAGCCACTATTTCTTCTCGGATTTGTTTGAGCCAAAGCCTTCCTGGAAGTAGCCTGGCGCCCCATATCCTCCATATCCATCGCCGTAATACTTGCGGTAGTTGCCGTAACCACTGTAATAGCTTTCCGAGAACGGAAGTGCATTGACGACGGCACCAAACTGCTTTTCGGGATATTTGGCAACATCCTGCCGTATGCGCGCGAGAGCACGACGTTGAGCAACACCAATACGGGCCACCACAAGCAGGGTGTCGCAATGGCGCGTGATGATCAGGGCATCTGCTACCAATAGTACAGGCGGAGTATCAATCAACACGTAATCGTAGTGCGCCCGAGCCCATTCAAGGAGTTCACTTAGTCGGGGCTGACTGAGCAATTCGGAGGGAAACGGCGGGATTTCCTGAACGGGCATAATCTCCAGTCCAGGTATATCAGGAACAGGCTGAATGCAATCTTCGGGGTGAATCTCCGGATCGCTTAAATAACGGCTGAGTCCTGGATGGCTTCCCGTGTTCATGCGCAGACGCTGTGCAATGGTTGGTTTGCGTAGATCGGCGTCAATCAATAAAACCCTTTTGGTTTGCGAGGCAATGACAGCGGCGAGATTCAATGCAGTGGTGGATTTACCCTCGCCTGGGCCACCGCTGGTTAATGCAATCACCCGCTGAGTCTTCTGCGTTGGCATGAGCGAGATGGACGTTCGGAGCAGTCGATAAGCTTCTGCACTGGCGGAACGCGGCGCAAGGAGTGTGACCAATGCCAGACCATCCATAGACTTGCCAACGAGCTCATCCTTATATTCCGGGACAGAGGCAAGCACAGGCAGAGAAAGACTCTGTTCAATCTGCTCAACGGTATGAACGGTATCGCTGCTGAGAGTGAGTATGGCAACAGCAAGGATTCCAAGGATCAGCCCCCCGGCAAAGCCAGCCAGGGAGATAACTCTGAGATTGGGGAAGGACTTGGAGCCAGGTACCAGGGCAGTTTGAAAGTGGTTCAGTACCTGAGTCTGCATTCCGGCTTCGATGGCTCCACTCCCCAGCGTGGACAATAGCGTGTTGTAGAGCGTTTGATCACTCACGTACTGAGCCTTCAGAACCTCGTAGTGCACAATTTCCGACGAGGAGTGCTGAGACTGCTGCTTTAGTGCATTAATCCTGCTATCCAAGCTATTTACAACAGCCTGTGCGCTGTCCATATTTTGCTTTGCGCTTTGTAGCAGCTTCTTGTGGAGCGCAGCTACGCCTGCTTCTAAACTCTGGATGTTTGCTCGCGCCTGGGCAAGCGGAGGATAGTTGTCCCCGTAACGCTCCGCGAGTGACGAAGCTACCGCTTTGGCTGCAGAGAGCTGCCCCATAAGCTGTTCCACTTGTGAGCTTCCGGGAATTACGCTGGGCGGAATTGCGTTAGGATTTTCCAGCAAAGTCCGATACTGCGCTTCTGCGAGGTATAGGTCGGCTTGGGATTTTACTCTTTGGTCAAGAAGGCCTGAAGTTTCCACCACGAGTGTGCTGGTGCCGATGCCCGAATTGCTTGCTCCGGCCCCTGAGCCGCCGCTTGCTCCGCCTCCCAGGTCTATGATACCCAGCTTCAGTCCGGACGACATCAGTTCGCTTTGTTCCGACTGTATCTTGAGCTTCAGTGTGTCCAGACGTTCGGTGAGGAATGCGCTGATGTCCTGGGTACTGCGGTATCGCTGGCGGAAGCTCTCCTCGAAATATTCATCCACGACAGCATTGGCCACCAGAGCGGACAGGACCGGATTTCGACTTCGGAAGGTAACGGAAATAAGCTCCGTATCCGGGACTCGAGTCACGGTCAGGCTACCCCGAAACCTACGGACGAGTTCGTCCCGGACGATTGGAATGTCAAGATTCTGGCGAAGTCCTGGATTAAAGAGTGGATTGGCTGCCAAACCAAGCTTTTTGATAGTTGCGATCGCAACATCAGGACTTTGTAGTCCTGTGATCTGGGTCTGTATCTTGAGCGAATAATCATCTGAGCTTGTCCCAGACAAACTTAGACTGATGGAACCGTGCTGGTCGAGATGAATAAGTGCGGTTGCATCGTAGAGGCTGGGTTGGAAGTGGGCCCAGAGACCGGCAAGAAATCCTGTAATAAAGGCGAATGCCAGAATATACAGCCCATAGTTCCGCGCAACACGCATAATGTCGCCAATGCGAATCGGTGCATCACTCAGGTTTTGAATTAACTTGTTCTGGGAATTACTCAAGCGTACACCGTCTCCAAATGCGTAGTGTTGAGGATATCGGCAGAGTCCTCGTGCGAAAAGTACAAGCTGCCAAGGACGAACGATGCAGCCAAAAAGTACTGCGTCGCAGTCATGCTTGAATTACGGGTCAGATCGCCGATGTATAAATCAGTTAAAACCAGGGAAGAAATCAGCAGCGAATGGGGATCGTGTTGTCTTGTCAGCAGAAATATGCCGAGGAGCGCGATTCCAACGGCCATACCTATTCTCATGAGGTCATAAAAAGATCCAGTAAACGTCCCCAACTCATCGATAGTTCGGGGTAAATCCTGCTCGTCCAGAGTATAAGTGACCTCATATCCGCCGCGCTCACCCACATGTGCGGCATCTACTCCCATACCCAAGCCGGCACCGATCGGATCAAATCGTTGAGGGATAAACGCAGTGAGCCCATAAAGAATTCTACCTTTGGCTTCATGAACATTGTTCGAATTGGTCGCGCGCGCCTGAAAGGCGCGCAGCATAGCAGGGGATAGCTGCGTCGCAATCAGCAGAACGCCCGGCAGCAAGAGCAAGACCCCGCCGGTAATAAGCATGGGGCGAAAAGCGCGCATGGATGCACCGGCAAACATTGCCGCCACAAGAACGATCGCTGTGTATCCAAGACTTGTGCGTTCGCCAGAGAGGACGACAGAGAGCAGAGTTCCGATCGTCGAGGAGACGAGAAGTAGCTTCCCGCAGGCCCGTCGATGAGGCGGAACAAGCCACTCTCCCATGCAAAGAGCGAAGACAATCGCCAGCCAGATGCTATAAAAGGCCACGAAGTTGAAGGTTCCGCTTGCTCGCGCAAGTCTCCCTTCCAAACCGCCGAATCCTATCCCTCCGGTGGTGCGATTGATAAAGGCAGTACCGGATGCGCGGGACTGGGCCACGACCAGCAATGTCATGGGAAGGTTGAGGATGAGATTCCAGCGAATGTACTTCTGTCGGCCCGCGCTGTCCATGACCAGAGGGAAGACAAGAAGCATGGGGAGATAGAAGATGTAATTATGCAGGCCGATAACCAGTACCTTGATCGATAGATCAAGCAAGATCACCTGTATCAGGCCATGTACGATAAGTGCAGTGCTTAAAACTGCAACTCCCAATGCCAGAAACGAACGAGTGAACAGACCGGTTCCAAGCGCATACAGATACGCCAGGGCAATCGGAATATCCTGAAGCAAATATAGGATCTGCTGCGACGGGAAAAGCCACTTGCGAATCGCGCCTGTGAATACGACCAGCCAGTACGTCGCAAAAAACAGCCGCAAAAGAGTCCGTTGCTGCGCCAGGTGCTTTCCCTGTGGCGGAGCGTCCAATTCTGCGCATTGTAATGCTGCGGCATCTCCGGGCATCCGGATATCTCCTGGGAATGGTGCCTGCGTCCCATTTACGGATTGTTGACGGTTGCGGTTACAGCAGGAAGGACGTACAGCGAGTTCACAAGGTTAGTGAAGAGGTTATTGGTGAGGTTGCGGAGGTAGCTGGAAGGCACAAAGAAAATATCGCCCTTCTGCAGGAGTGGATCTGCAATCTCACCCTTCTCCAGCTTTAAGATGTCGATGTGAATAATCTCGCGAGTGCCATCCGGCTTCTGACGGATCAGGAGAGCTTTCGATCGGGAGGCAATCTCTGTAATACCACCTGCCATCGCCAGGCCTTGAAGTAGTGTCAGCTTGCGAGCGATTCCCAAGCCAGCGATGCCATTCCCGAGAGAAAGTCCACCCGTGATTGGATAGATACCTGACCGGGTAACTTCACCGATCATATAAAATACGCCGGTCGGGAGCACGTCGATGATATCTCCGGGGTGTACCAACGTATTCATCGCTTTGGCAGTCATATTCTGCGAGTCGAAATCAACCTCGGTGGGCAGAGAGCCGGAGCGATGGAGAATGCTGATCTGTTTCCCCTCCACACCCGTGAAGCCGCCGCCCTGGCTCAGGACATAGGCCAGGGGAGCAGGTGCGTAAAGAAGAATCGATGCCGGGTGAGCTACTTGACCTGTGAGGTAGACAACCATCGAGGAAGAGGTAACCACTTTGATGGTGACATTGGCCTGTTTTTCAATCCCTCTGGAGACAAGAGCGCTTTCAATCGCCCGATCAGCCTGGCTGAGTGTCAGGCCCCCAATATGAATCGAGCCTACGTATGGGAGATGGATCATACCTTGAGGATCCACGGCGACGTCGATGGCGTCTTTCAATTCAGGGAAGTCATACATGCTGACACTCAGCGTGTCTCCAGGAGCAAATCCCGGATCGGAGATTGCCGCAGAGGACATGGATGACGCCAGGGATGAGTCTGCGCTGCTCTTGGCTTCAGCATGCAGGAATCCAGTGCACAGGAACAGGAGGAGCAGGCCGGTTGTCTTGATTTTGTTCATGATCCTCATGGCTGGCTATTGGATTGCAGATTCAGCCCTGCAGACGGGCCGAAGGAAATCTTCAAGGTCATGCATCATGGATTTTGACGCTTTGCTTCAAGGTTAGCATAATCCTGATTGTGATACGAGGATTTGGCCGGTATAGCATGCCGCCAGTTTTCCCTCAGCGGCGTTAATGTAAGAGGCTGGCGATCGCTATAGCCGTTGATGTTACAGCGGGTTGAGGATCTCAATTGGGGTATCGTCGTGCGTTTTTCGTCGGTTGTTCGCCGAGCACAGTCGCGGCGGTTGCATGGCTGGGCAGCAGCGGGATGCGGCTATCCGAGTGGCAAGTTGAGACTTGCCTTTTATGTGGAGGCGGAGCTGTTGCTGCGGTGCGAAAGGAAGTATGGATTTTGCGTCAATTCCGTTCCTGCTCGCTCAATCCGAATCTAATCGTTCACAATTGACGTATGCCCCAGGAATTATCGAAAACCTACGACCCCACTGCGATTGAAGACCGCTGGGCGGAGCGCTGGCTCGCGGATCGGATCTTCGAACAGCATTCCACAAATGTGCCTGCAGAGGATACGGCGGCTTTATCGGCTGCGTTTACCCTGCTGCTGCCCCCGCCAAATGTTACCGGACGCCTTCACATGGGGCACATGCTCAACCAGACGGAGATGGATATTCTCACGCGCT
>JAKBAG010000198.1 GCA_021809235.1 Acidobacteriota bacterium | reverse complement strand
TAGCTCGTCCAGCCCACCATCGAGCACCCATCCCGCTCCAGCGCCGCCTGCGCCAGTCGCAGCGCCTCGCCCATCTGTCCGCTGCTGTGCGCAATCAGCGTCAGCCCCTGCAGGGCACGGGCCTGCTCGGCCATTGTCGCTGCGCTACCCTCCTCGGCAGAGAAGGAAAGAACCGCCGCGTAGCCCAGCGCCGCCTCGCGCAGTCGTCCCTGCGCCAGCAGTGCGTGCGCAGCCGCCAGCGACGCAGGCATCTCGGCTGCAGCCGCAGGGCAGGGAACAGGTACAACGGCAGTGGGAGCGGCAGACATCGCTGCCTCGATTCTCCCGCGCGCCGCCGCCCGGCAGCCGCATCCCAGCGCTGCAAAACACAGTTACGGTTTCAGATTGAATCCATCGCCGCCGCCGGTTCCGATTGCGTCCGTCTGCGCAGGATCTCCGAGCGGCGCAGCGGCTTGCATCCGACCTGTGGAGCGCGTATCAGGCCTGCGGAGCGCGCTCTGGCAGGGATAGGAACTCTGCCTGGGGCTTTGCATCGCCCTCCAGCTCCGTCCGCAGTGTGGCCATCGTCTTCAGATAAAAGGCCAGGTTGTGGATCGTTCCCAGCGTCCCGCCCAGCGGCTCGCCGGTTTGCATCAGGTGTCGCAGATAGGCCCGCGAATACCGCTCGCAGGTCGGGCACGAACAGGTCGGGTCCGGCGGCAGCGGATCGTCGGCAAAGCGCCGGTTCTTGATATTCATCCGGCCTTCGCTGGTGAACAGCAGCCCATGGCGCGCCGCACGTGTCGGAATCACGCAGTCCATCATGTCCACGCCCATGCGCGCATACTCGACAATTTCGTCAGGAAAGCCCACGCCCATCACGTAGCGCGGCTTGTCAGCCGGCAGCAGCGGCAGCGTCTCGGCAATCACCTCGCGCGTAAGCTCGCGCGGCTCACCCACGCTCAGCCCGCCAATCGCATAGCCGTCAAAGTCCATCTCCACCAGCCGCTCGGCCGACTCCCGCCGCAGATGCCCGTACATGCCGCCCTGCACGATGCCAAAGAGCGACTGCGTCTGCCCGCCCAGTTCCTCGTGCCAAGGAACGCGGTGTGCCTGCGCGCGAAAGTGATCGAGCGACCGCCGCGCCCACAGCATCGTCACGCGCAGCGACTCGCGCGCCCGCGCCTCGTCCGCTGGATACTCTGTACATTCGTCAAACGCCATGCAGATATCGGCGCCCAGCGCAATCTGCACTTCCATCGAATGCTCGGGCGTGAACAGGTGGCTCGACCCATCCAGATGCGAGCGAAAGCGCACCCCCTCGTCTGTCAGCTTGCGCAGACCAGCCAGAGAAAAGACCTGGAAGCCCCCAGAATCCGTCAGCATCGCCCGCCGCCAGGCAATGAACCGGTGCAGCCCGCCCATCTGCCGAATCAGCTCATGCCCCGGACGCAGATACAGGTGATAGGTGTTGCCCAGGATGATCTGTGCGCCCAGCTGCTCCAGTGTCTGCTGCGGCACGGCCTTCACTGTCCCCTGCGTGCCGACCGGCATGAAGACCGGCGTCTCCACCGTCTGGTGCGGCAGATGAATGCGTGCCCGGCGCGCGCCGGAAGCAGCCTTGCTCAAAAGCTCAAATCGTAGGCCCACTCGCCGATTTTAATCGCTGCGGTTGTGCACGAAAAGACGAGCGAGGATACTCTGCGTGAAACCGGAAAAGAAGTCACATGCACCATCCATGCGTGCGGCATGCACTTGCCAAGCCTGCGGAGTCTCGGCTCGCTTGATCGCGAGTGCGGCGCAATTCGCTGGGAAATGTCCGCACCCGCTACGGCTGATCCGGCCCGCTCAGCTGACGAGCTGGCGAATCTTCTGCTCGATCATGTGGCAGGGAATCATGAACGGCTTCTCGGTACACTGCATCCGCAGTGTTCCGCTGGCCGCGTCGTAGCTCCACTGGAACTGCATCCCCGAGTACTCCGTCGTTCCCGCATCCCCGCTCAGGGAAATCCCCTGTTTCTGGGCCGCCTCCAGCAGCGCGGCATATTTCTCCGGGGTCAATCCATCCAGCACAATCTCCGGACATCCACTCATCGTCGTTGCTCCTCGCGCATGGTTTTTCCTCCCGCTGAAGACCATAGCAGAAACCGGAATAATTCCCTGCCACCCCTTGCCCCGGCAGAGTTACCGGACAAAGAAAAACCCGCAAAGGCCAGTCTGGCACTTTGCGGGTGGGCAATCCTTCAAAGGAATACAGCCGAATCCCCCGAAACAGCTTATATTTCCTTCACGCCCTCAACAAATGCTCGCAGCTTGCGGCTCCGCGACGGGTGCCGGAGCTTGCGCAGTGCCTTGGCTTCAATCTGACGGATGCGCTCGCGCGTCACCTGGAAGCTCTGTCCCACCTCTTCCAGCGTATGCTCGGAGCCATCCTCCAGTCCAAAGCGCAGCTTGATCACGCGCTCCTCGCGCGGGGTCAGCGTGCGCAGCACCTGCGAGGTATATTCCTTCAGGTTTACGCCAATCACAGCCTCCGACGGCGATACGGCCTGCCGGTCCTCGATGAAGTCACCCAGATGCGAGTCTTCCTCTTCGCCAATCGGCGTTTCGAGCGAGATCGGCTCCTGGGCGATCTTGAGCACCTTGCGCACCTTGGCGACGGGAATGTCCATGCGGCGGGCAATCTCTTCGCTGGACGGCTCGCGGCCCAGCTCCTGCACCAGCTGGCGGCTGGTGCGGATCAGCTTGTTGATGGTCTCGATCATGTGCACCGGAATGCGGATCGTGCGCGCCTGGTCGGCGATTGCGCGCGTGATCGCCTGCCGGATCCACCACGTCGCATAGGTCGAGAACTTGTACCCGCGCCGATACTCGAACTTGTCTACGGCCTTCATCAGGCCGATGTTGCCCTCCTGGATCAGATCCAGGAACTGCAATCCGCGGTTCGTATACTTCTTGGCGATGGAGACGACCAGTCGCAGGTTGGCTTCGATCAGCTCGCGCTTGGCCTTCTCCGCGTCCATGTCGCCCTGGATCATCTCGCGCTGTGTGCGGCGCATCTCGCCCATCGTCGCGCCGGCTTCCAGCTCCAGCCGTTCCAGGTCGCTGCGGCAGTTCTTCTGCTGCCGCCGATACTCCTTGCGCAGTTCCTCGCTCTTCGAAGCCTCGTGCTTCTGGTCCAGGCTCTTGATCTGCCGTTCCAGCGAACGCATGATCTCGACCGTCTTGTTCACCTTGTCCAGCAGCCGCTTGCGCTCCTGCGGGGTGTACTTCAGCTCCCGCACAATGCGCGAGGCCAGAATCTTCTCCCGCGCAATCGTCCAGCGGGTCTTGCGCGCTTCCTTGGCCTTGGTCTTCACGTTCAGCGTGGGCAGCTTTTCCTCCAGCTGCGCAGCCTTCTTCAGATGGCGCACCATCGCGTCGATTCGGCCCACGGTCGCCTTTACGCGCGTTTGTACGATCTCCTCGGTCAGCTCCTCTTCATCAAAGGTGACCACTTCCTTCACGTTGCGCACGCCGCGCTTCAGGTCTTCGCCCAGCGCCACGATCTCACGGATGACGACTGGCGACCGCGACAGTGACTTCATCACGCGCATCTGGCCGCGCTCAATCCGTCGCGCAATCTCCACCTCGCCCTCGCGGGTCAGCAGCGGAACCGTGCCCATCTCCCGCAGGTACATCCGCACCGGGTCGTTGGTCTTTTCCATCGCTCCCGGCGTCAGGTCCAGCTCCACGTCTTCGCCCTCTTCCAGGTCGAAGTCCTTGTCGCCCCCGAACTTGGGGCCATCCAGCAGATCAATGCCCTGGGTTCCGATGGTCGTGATCAGGTCGTCGAGGTCATCGGCATTATGCATGTCCTCGGGCAGCATGTCGTTCACGTCGTTATAGGTCAGGTAGCCCTTTTCCTTACCGGCGTCGATCAGGCTGCTGATGTCGTCTTCGTATTTGTCGTCGATTGCCAAAGC
This sequence comes from Acidobacteriota bacterium, assembly GCA_021809235.1. GTDB lineage: Bacteria > Acidobacteriota > Terriglobia > Terriglobales > Acidobacteriaceae > Acidicapsa. The sequence goes on along the minus strand of JAKBAG010000198.1, from coordinate 1,565 downwards.
GCTCGCGTCTCCTGCGCGTACATTCCTGAAAAAGCCATCTGAAATGGCGGGAAGCGAAAAGTTTCCTCCGGAAATATGCGCCACAAGAGGGCTTTCCGGCGTAAAATCGCCTCCCTGCCATCGCAGCGGCGATGACGGGTTACTTTCTTCGGATCAGGATCGTTTGCGCACAGTGGCCAGCTCGGCCTGCCCGGGAGCCTCGGCTCATCGCAAGGGGCATTGTCGGACGCACGTCCTTCAGTTTTCTTAGATTAGCACAACCGGCGGCAAGATACAGGATTTTCCGCGCCCGCGTCAAGGAAATTTTGCTCCCGCGCTCACCGGAGGCGGACAGCCCCCCCCTCGGCAGCCACTGCTGCTAAACTAAAATCGCGGGATTGCGTGGCCTTAGCGCCCTTTTCCCTCTTTCCCTCCGGCCAGCTTGTCCGGAGAAACTCTGCGGCGCGCCTCGGGTCGCGTGTCCCCGTATCTCTGCAACCGATCCGGCATCGGCCCCCAGCGGTGCCCATGCGTCAACCCATAAAAGGAATTTCCCGTTGAGCCAGACGATTCGTAATATCGCCATCATCGCCCACGTTGACCACGGCAAAACCACCCTTGTCGACGCCATGCTTCGCCAGTCCGGAACCTTTCGCGCCAACGAGCAGGTGGCCGAGCGCGTCATGGACTCGAACGATCTCGAACGCGAGCGCGGCATCACGATTCTGGCCAAGAACACCGCCATCCACTACAACGGCGGCAAGATCAACATTGTGGACACCCCCGGCCACGCCGACTTCGGCGGCGAGGTGGAGCGCGGCCTGAAGATGGTCGATGGCGTCATGCTGCTGGTGGACGCCGCCGAGGGGCCGCTGCCCCAGACTCGTTACGTTCTCAGCAAGGCTCTGGAAGCGCGGCTGAAGCCGATCGTTGTCATCAACAAGATTGACCGCCCCGATGCCCGCGCCCAGGAGGTCCTCAACGAGGTCTATGACCTGTTCATCGACCTCGACGCCGAGGAGGAGCAGCTCGACTTTCCCGTTCTCTACACCGTGGCCAAGACCGGCACGGCCAGCACGGACATTCACACCCCGGGCACCGACCTGGAGCCGCTTTTTCAGGCCATCGTCAACACCATTCCTCCGGCCACCGGCGACCCGGCTGCATCGCTTCAGATTCTGGTGACCAACCTCGATTACTCGGAATACTTCGGTCGCATTGCCATTGCGCGCGTCTTCCAGGGCACGCTCAACGTGGGCGACGAAGTGGCCATCTCCCGCCGCGACCTCTCCCTGCAGAAGACGCGGATCACGAAGCTGTTCACCTTTGCCGGCCTGAAGCGGACCGAAACCGCAACGACCGAGATTGGTGACATCGTGGCCATTGCCGGCGTGGAAGGAATTACCATCGGCGAAACCATCACCAGCCTGGAGAATCCGGCCCCGCTGCCGCTGATTGTCATCGATGAGCCGACCATCGCCATGCAGTTCTCGGTCAATAACTCGCCCTTCTGCGGCAAGGAAGGATCGCTGGTGACCAGCCGCAACCTGCGCGAGCGCCTGGACCGTGAGTTGCTGACCAACGTC
>JAKBAG010000009.1 GCA_021809235.1 Acidobacteriota bacterium | reverse complement strand
GCTGCGGCATCAACGGAGCCAGTGCCCCACGCGTGGCCAACACGACCAACCTCTGGTTTGACGCCGTCGACAGCGAAGCGCTGGTGATTGCTCTTGACCTGAAGGGGCTGTCCGTCTCCGGCGGTTCGGCCTGCCACTCCGGCGCCACGGAGCCTTCGCATGTGCTGCTGGCAATGGGCTTGGACAAGGCGCGCGCACGGGCCAGCCTGCGCTTCAGCCTGTTGAAGACGGCCACGCAAGCCGATGTGGACGCGGTGCTGGAGATTGTGCCCACGGCCGTCGAGCGCCTGCGCGCGCTCTCGCCTGCCCTGACCGGGGTGAGCGCATGAGCACACCGACACCGATTCCTCAGGCCACCGGCGAGCTGATCGCCGTCGCCATGTCCGGCGGCGTCGATTCTTCCACCGTTGCCGCCATGCTGCGCCAGCAGGGCGCGGAGGTCATCGGCCTCACGCTGCAACTATGGGACCAGAATCGGCTGGCCGGAAAGCCCGGCGTGCCCACGCGCTCCACCGGTCGCTGCTGCTCGCTCGACGATGTCTATGACGCGCGGCGCGTCGCCGAGTCGCTTGGCATTCCCTACTACGTCGTCAATCAGCAGGAGCGCTTCGAACGCGATGTGGTGCAGCCCTTTGTGAACGACTATCTCGCCGGGCGCACGCCGATTCCCTGCTCGCTTTGCAACAACCATCTCAAGTTCGATCAACTTCTGCTCACCGCGAGACAGATTGGCGCCACCAAAATCGCCACCGGCCACTATGCCCGCAACGAATACGATCCCGTGCGCGGGCGCTGGATTCTGAAGCGGCCCGCCGACCTGGCCAAGGACCAGACCTGGTTCCTCTTTGGGCTAACGCAGGATCAGCTTGCGCACACACTTTTTCCGCTCGGCAATCTCACCAAACCGGAGGTCCGCGAGATCGCCCGCGAAAGCCATCTCGCGCTTGCTGACAAGCCAGATTCGCAGGAGATATGCTTCATCCCCGGCGGCGATTACAAGCAGTTCATCGCCAACTATCTCGATGAACAGGGCGAGCGCGTGCCGGATTCTGCCGGCGAACTGGTGACCACCTCTGGCGAAACGCTCGGCCAACATAGCGGCATTCATAACTTCACCATAGGCCAGCGCAAAGGTCTGGGCGTCTTCGCGCCCAATCCGCTCTATGTGCTTCACATCGATCCTGCTTCGCGCCGCGTGACGGTCGGCGGCGAACCGGAGCTGAATCGGCCATCGCTGCTCGTCCACCGGCTGAATTGGATCGGCATCGCTTCGCTTGATGCGCCGCGCCGCGCCGAGGTGCGTATCCGGCACAGCCAGCAGCCCACTCCGGCCACGCTGGAACCGGCTGGCGAAGACCGCGTCCGCGTCCTCTTCGACGAGCCGCAGCGCGCTGTCACGCCCGGGCATTCGGCCGTCTTCTATGACGGCGATGAGGTGCTGGGTGGCGGATGGATTCTGCCACCGGATGCACCCCAAACTACAGCCTGAAGACTCCGCCGAAAAGAAGGACCGCGCAGGCTGCACAACCGGTGCAGCCTACCAGCAGCGCCTCCTCAGTGCAGCGGTATCGCAGACTGCTTGCCAAGCGCCAGCCGCAGCCCCAGCCGGATGGTAAACGGTAGGCTGGGATACCCGATGGGAGCCATGTGCTGATCGCTGAGCAGATTCTCTGCCTGCCCATAGAGCGCCAGGTGCTCCAACAGTTGAAAGCTACCGCCCAGATCCAGATTGGCGTAGCCGAAATCCAGGTTGCGATTCGGCAGCAGCAGCGAATTTCCCTGGTTGATGTCCATGTAGCCCAGGAATGTGGAATCATCGCTGCGACTGGCAAAGGCACCGGTTCCTAACACGGTCCATCGCTTGCCGGCATAGCCAACCGATGCATAGCCGGAGTGCGGCGGCCGCCGGAATGGGCGAGCACCCACCAGCGGCGAATAGATCCCGATGGGAATTCCGTTCAGCGTCGGCTCTGTCCCGCCCAGCAGTGCCTGATTGTCACTGCTGAAGGATCGCTGCACCACCGCATCCAGATACGTGTATCCAGCCTTGTAGCGGAAGCCGCGACCCACGCCGCCATCCACGGTTGCCTCCACGCCCATCGCGCGAAAGGCCTCCGAGTTCACTGTCAGCGAGAAGGCTCCATCATTGTTCAGAGTTGCCTCCAACTGCTGCTGCTGCGCTGCGCTCAGCCCCGGCAGCAGTTGCGGAATCAATCCCACGCCCACTGTCTCAATCTGTCGCCCAAACTCGTTGTGAAACAGATTCAGGTGGAAGAACATGCGCTCGCCCAGTAATCCCTGCTCCAGACCTCCCTGCCAGGTACGGGAGGTTGGCGCCTGCAGTTGCGGAATGTGCAGCGAGGCAATCGTCGCCGCCCCGCCGTTGGCCTGCAGAAATGTGTAGAGCGAACCAGACTGGTCGGCCACCGTGGGCTCGCGCACGCCTTCGGCAAAGTCGAAGTTCAAGCGCGTGCCATTGAAGACCCCATGACGCGGGCGAATCAGGTAATAGCTGAGCCCGAAGCGCGGAGTCACCTGCGTGCCAAAAAGCTGGTACCGCTCCAGACTGCCGCCAAGGGTATAGAAAAACCGGCTGTGAATATCACCCGTCAGCTCTGCCAGATAGTCGTAGTTGTTGCGCTCCACCTGGTCGTTGAGCGCATAGACCGGCTCACGCTCTACGCCCCGCTCATTCTCGTAATGGAAGCCAACCAGCGCGGTGATGTGCGGCGTCACATGGTAATCGCCTTCATACTGCAGCTGGTCGCGATTCGAAACCAGATCCAGCCGGTTCGGATAGACCGATCCATTCCCCGTTGAATAATTCAGCAGCGCCTGACCTACCACCTGATAACCATTCGCGCCGCGAATGGTTACATCCTCGCCGTAGTAGTTGCCTGCACTCGGATACGCAAGGTTGCATGTGTTCACCGGCACACAGATTCCCGCCGGATACCACTGCCGGGACTGCTCCCGCTTGCGGGTAGCACCATACGTCACCCGGTTGTGAAAGTCCGGAGTCATCTGGTAGTCCACGCTTCCGGCCACGTACAGGTTCTGGTCGCTTTGCTTGCGATCGTCCGGAATGAAATAAAAGTTCCAGGCGTTGGGCACGCCTACTGCCGAAACAATGTAATGCGCCGTTCCACGCAGAGCCAGATTCGCTGTCGGCTGCCATCCGATATTCCCCGCCGCAGCGCCCTCATGGTACTGGTCCATCGGCAGTGCATTCGCCGTCTGCAGCCAGGAATACGCGCCGTAATAATCCAGCCGGTTATGACTACCGGCCAGCTCCAGTTCATTGCGGAAGGTGTTGAAGTTGCCCGCATCTCCGCGGTAGGTCACCGTGGGAGTGCTGGTGAATCCCTCCTTCGTCTGGAAACTCACCACACCCGATGCGGCATCAGCGCCATAGAGGTTGCTGTCGGGTCCGCGATAGGTCTCCACGCTTTGAATTCCTGTGGTCCCCAGGTTGCCAAAGTCGAAGATACCCCCGATCTCATCGATCGGTACGCCATCCAACAGAGTCAATCCCGCATTGGAGTCGCCGCCACGCAGGAAAAGCGACGTCTGCGCCCCGCGCTGCCCCTCCTGTACCACCATCACTCCCGGTTCAATGCGCAGCGCATCCACAAAATCCTGCTGCCGGTCCAAATCCGTCGGCGTCAGCACCGCGGTGGGTTCGCTTGTCTCGTCCTGCGGCGTGGGCGTGCCGGTGGCCGTCACCACAATCGATTCATGAACCCACTGCGGCTCCAGGATCAGCGTGCGTTCCACGCTGTCCGTCCGCCCGGCATAGAATTCCGGCACATTTAACTGGCGAAAGGAGCTGGCCAAAATTACCAGCGTAAATCGACCACTTTGTCCGGTGACAAACTGGAAGGTGCCGTCTGACTGCGAACGGGTGCGACGTACAATCTGCCCGTCGCGCTCCAGCAGGATCGACGCCCCCTGAATCGTCGCACCCGTCGTATCCCGCACCGTGCCACGAATCACCGCGGCCCTGCAAAACAGGCCCGCACTCAATAATGCCAATGGAAAAAGCAACAGGCGAATCCGCCCGCAAAAGGTCAACATGGCTCTCCTTCCGTTCCCCTCGGAACGGTAGCGTTGGATTCCTCCAGAATCGGTCTCCTGACTCGCGCCTCAACCCTTCATCGCCTTCCCGGAATCTCCAGTGGCTGTCTATGGATGAAGAATCCACCCTGGTCGCAGCCACATTTCCGGCTGCAAAGGGTGCATGCGCTTACAGTTGCGGGGCAGTGGCGGAGTTTCACCGCCTTCCCGTGCATCCTGGTGGCCAGGGCCTGTTCACAGGCCCCACAGTGGATGTCTGTCGAAGCGGAACGTCTTCGACCAGCGGCTTGCGTACTTCCTGTTCCGTTGTCTTCGTTTGCCCAGAATACGAGCCGTATCTGGCGAAGTCAAAAATAGATCGGTTTTTTATTCACACAGTCAAATGCCTTATAGCTGTACAACATTACCGTTCGCAGAATCCACCACAGAGCGGACACGATCGGTCTGCTTACGCGATTTATCCACTATTCAAGCCTTCGGCTCTGCATCTCGTTACACTGCCGCCAGCGCCTTTGCCCATAAGCAGAGCAGCGACTTACTTCAGGTAGGTACGAACCAGTTGCAGCAGATCCTCGGCCAGGTCCGGCGCAATTCTCTGTCGCCCTTCCTCTGTCATGTGGTCCCGAATATGCGTTTCCAGCACTGCGGCCATCAGCGCATTCACACCTCCACGCACGGCAGCCAGCAGCATCAACTGGTCGCGGCACTGGCGGCCATCGCGCAATGCCCGTTCCACGGCCTCCAACTGCCCTTTCACCTTGTTCAGCCGCTGCTCCAACAGTTCCGTGCCATGACTCACAGCGGCAGCCATAGCCGGCAACTTCGCCCCGGTGCGACTCTTCTGCTGCTTGCCCCTGGATGGCTGGATACCAATTTCGCTTCCACCCCGCGTCGTCCTGTTTTGCGCCATGCCGCCTCCCCACTCCCACATGATTGCATACCCACACCCGGTATGGTATATATACCTATACCGGGTATATCTCATCCTTCTCCAAAACTGCACCGGAGTCAAGCCATGGTCCCCAAGCAAGCCATTCTGCGCCTTCTGCTGTACAGTCCGGTGCTCTTTGCCATTCTGCTTCTACCCACGGTCGCAGCCCAGCAGTTCCCAGCCCAGCAACTTCCCACCGCCCCTGCCTCCCATCTGCAGCTCGCCGACTCGGAATCCTCTCTCCGGATCGTGGCGCCGCTCGCTTTCGCCGCAGCGCCCGTGCTGCCCCAGCGGCAGAGTGATGCCAGCATGGCCGAGGACAGCAGCCTCGTTACCGAATTTATGCATCCCGATCACGCCCGGTGGTGGCTTAGCGGGCAGGCCAATATCATCTATCAGGGACGAATTCCCTTCCACTCTCTGTATCAGGGTCCAAACAGCTTCCGCAACTCAGCGGAATACAAAACATCCCTGCTCGGCACCCTCTTCGCTGCAGCACGGATGGACCGCTCTGTGCGCTGGAATACCGACCTTATTTTTGACATGGAAAGTGCAGGTGGGCGCGGTCTCAGCGAAGCTTTGGGGCTGGCCGGATTTACCAATCTCGATGTTGTCCGCAACCCCAACCTGAGCTCGGTACCCTACATGGCACGCTATGAGATTCACCAGACCCTGGGACTTTCGCAGCAGACCATCCCCCAGCCGGTCGGTCCCTTCGCACTGGCTCCCCAGGTTCCAGTGCGGCGAATCGAGATACGCATCGGCAAATTCACCCTCCCGGACTTCTTCGACATCAACGAGGTTGGCTCTGACAGCCATCTGCAGTTCATGAACTGGACCGTCGACAACAACGGCGCCTGGGACTACGCTGCTGACACCCGCGGCTATACCACTGGCGGACTCATCGAATATGACGATCGCATCTGGAGCCTGCGCTACGGCATCTTCGCCATGCCTGTCGTGGCCAACGGCATTGATCTTGACTGGGCCTTCAGCCGCGCCAACGGGCAGAATGGCGAGTTCGAATTGCGGCACGGATGGCTCGCCCACCAGGAAGGTGTGACGCGCATTCTCTTTTACGCCAACCACGCACACATGGGCGACTACCGTGAGGCCAACAACGCCTTTCTCGCTGGCATCGACAATACACCCACCATCACGGCGCATGAGCACTTCGGCGCACTCAAATACGGATTCGGCCTCAACACTCAGCAGTCGCTCACCGACCATCTACGCGCCTACGCCCGTTTTGGCTGGAATGAGGGGCAGCATGAATCCTACGCTTACACCGAAGATGATCAGACCATCGCCCTCGGTGCCGACTACAACGGAGGGCGCTGGCATCGGCCCAACGACAAGATCGGCCTGACCCTGGTTTCCAATGCCATCAAGCGCGATCATCAGGAGTATCTCAAGCTGGGTGGACTCGGCTTTCTGCTGGGCGACGGCAATTTGAACTATGGTCGGGAAACGATTGTAGAAAGCTACTATAATCGCCACGCCTGGCGCGGCATCTTCTACGCGGTGGACGTCCAGCACATTCAGAATCCGGGCTACAACCGGGATCGCGGACCGGCCTGGGTGGGCTCGGTGCGCACGCATATCGACTTCTGATCAAAGCCAACCGTATCCAGTCCGTGTCCAAAAGCAGAGAAGGCCGGATCTATCCGACCTTCTCTGTTTCCTGCCTGTTATTGGTTGCCGTTCTGCACACTATTGGCAGGCTGCAGCACGCGATAGGTGGTTCCACCGTGCGACCACACCAGCAACAGTACGTCCTGGTTGGTTGGCAGCGCGTGAACCGCGTCGGCAAAGGCTTGTGCCGTTGTCACCGGCTTGCGATTCAACTGCACAATCACATCTCCGGGGGCAATCCCTGCCTCATCGGCCGGACTGCCCGGCTTCACGTTCTCTACTGCAACGCCATGCACGGCGTCGGGCAGGTTCAGCTGGCTACGCACGTCCGAGGTCAGGTCCGTCACCGCCACGCCAAGTCGTGCTCCGTGCTGCGTCGAGCCATCCTCGTTGTCGGCAAGTTCGGCATTCTTGTGGTACTCGCCGACCATCACAGGAATCTCCATCGACTTGCCATCGCGTACGATCCCCAGCGTAATTTTGGTGCGCGGAGCCAGTTCGCTCACCGCCACCTGCAGCGCGCTGCCGTTCTCGATCCTGTTGCCATTCATCATCCGAATCACATCGCCCTGCTTCAGTCCCGCCTCCGATGCCGGCGATGACGGCGTCACCTGGCTGACGATAGCCCCGGTTGCATCCGGCAGATTGAAGAAGCTGGCATTCTGCGGTGTCACATCATTGAGCGAGATCCCGAGATAGCCATGATGCACCGTTCCATGCGCGATAATCTGCTCGGAGATAGCTTTTGCGATCTGGGATGGAATCGCGAATCCCGCACCGGCAAACGAGCCGCTGTTGGAGATGATGAAGGTGTTGATGCCCACTAGTTCTCCGCGCGCGTTCACCAGCGGACCACCCGAGTTGCCCGGATTAATAGCTGCATCGGTCTGAATGAAGCCACCCGGCTTCCGCGGATCGTCCGTGAAAGGATTGGGCCGATTCAGCGCGCTCACGATTCCGCGCGTCACCGAAAACCGGAAGTAGCCAAAGGGACTGCCAAAGGCCAGCACTGTCTGTCCGGGGTGCAGATTCTGCGAGTTGCCCCAGCCGATAAACGGCAGATGCGCGGCATTGATCTTCAGCACTGCCAGATCGGTCAGCTTGTCTGTACCCACCAGCTTTGCCGGAAAGACCCGCCGGTCATCCAGAGTCACCTGAATGTTCACCGCGCCGTTCACCACATGATTGTTGGTCAGAATGTACCCGTCCGGAGAGATGATCACGCCGCTGCCCACCGCATGCTCCACCGGATTCTGCTGCTGCTGCGGCATCATCGGTCCGCCAAAGAAGAACTGCTGCAATCCCGGCGGCAACTGCCCTTGCTGCATTCCCGGTCCACCCTGCTGCTGCTCGTCTTCGCTCGGTCTAGCCGTCACCGACACATTGACCACCGTCGGCGTCACCCGCGCTGCCACCGCTTCCACCGCATTATCCAGCGCCTCAAGGGCAGAGACGCTGCTGTCGTTGATCGGCGAAACCGCAGCACTGGCTGCATGCACATCCGTGGAGTGGCTCCAGGCCGCCGCTGCTCCCAGCGTTGCAGCCAGCGCCGCCACTGCCGTGATCGGCATGGCCGCGCGTCGCAGCGCATCAACTAATCGATTAGTTTTCGTGCTCATACTTGTATCTCCTCACTTGGGTTGCAATGCTTTGGTTTGGAATCTCCCGGGCCGTGCTGTCCGGGACGGAATCTGCTTCGAGGCTTAGAGTTCGCGTGCCAGCCATTCCGGGGCCAATCGCAGGTTGGTTCCTGCGGGAACTCGCAACGTTGTGGTCACAATCGAGTACACAATGCCCGGCCTGGCTAGTCTGGTTTTGGCTTGTTCCAGCCTTACGTTGCCGGTTTCAGCTTGTCCCGACCGAATGTCGGCAGCGTTCTGCAGCGCATCCGACTGCGACGAGGTACGCTCTGCTCTGGCGCTGGCAACATCCGCCCTGCTCGGGACCGGCTCGGCCATCACTGCCACCGTCCGGCTTGCCGTCCAGGAACCCTGTCCTGACTCGGTCACAGAGATCGAGGTCATCACCACATACATACTCTGCATACGGTCAGGCGCAAGCAACGGATGCTCTGTCCCGGGACGAGCTGCCTCAGTTCGGCCCATGCCCTTCCCATAGGAACCCTCATGCCAGGCAATCATCTCTGTCCGATCCACGGTATGCGGAATGCTCTGGTTCAAGTCACCCCAGGCAGTGCGACTGTTCGTCGAAGGCGGTACCTGTGCCACGACTTGTTGGAAACGCGGAGCTGCCGCAGTCCGCGGCTGTAGCGTTGCCGCCCTGCCTGCTCCCTTCGATGCGATTTTGCTTTCTCCGGCATCCAGTCGAAGCGTAGCCACTTGCCGCACGCCAGACGCACTGGCTGCTCCCGGCATGGGTGCAAACCGGATCGGCGGCAGCACATGAATCGCCATACCCACCATCACCGTGCTACCCGCTGTCAGACATACAGCCAAAACTGTGGCTACACGGCGGGAGAGTTGCGGCAACGGGCGCACGATCCGGTCAATCCGCCGCGCCAGTTCCGAGCGGGAGCGGATTGCGCCAAATGGCACCGACAGCGCCGCCGTTTCCATCGCTCCAGCGGCCACATCCACCAGGCTGGTGGCATACTCGGCTGCAGGATGTGCCTGTAGCAGCACCCATTCATCGCAGGCATGCTCACGTTCGCGGCTCATCCACACGTCCAGCAGATGCAACCCTGGATGCAGCGGAAAGATTGCGCAGGCCAGCTTTTGTACCAGATTGGACCAGTGGTCGGCGCGCCGCAGGTGAGCAAACTCATGCTCCAGAATCGCCGCCAGCTGTGACTCCGAAAGCTGCTCCGGAAGCTGTGCCGGCAGCAGCACCATGGGACGCAGCAATCCGGTCAGGCAGGGCACGCGCACCGCATGGCTCAGAGCCACCGGGCACAGGCTGTCCCCTGCCGTCAGCCGCTGCAGCAGCAACTCCGGCAGCAGTACAGCCTCACGGCGAAGTCCATGCAGACGCACCAGCCCCAGCAGCAGACGCAACAACAGCACGGCAGAAACCAATAGCCACGTCGCCGCAATCGCCAACGCTGCCAACTCCGGAATCTGCCATTCCGCGCCGACGGGCAGGGCAACCGCGGTCTGACTCAGTTGGGCAGGCCGCATCATCCACCGCAGAGGCAGCGGAAAGAAGAACAACAGCGGCGCGGCAAGCACAAGCGCAAAGGCAGCTGCCAGCACCCGAAACCGAAGCCTGGCGCTGATGCCGCGCGACCACGGAGCAGCCGGCGACAACAGCACGGCCAGCGCAGGAACCACTACACTGGCTGTCGCGCCCAGCAGCAGGAGACGCGTCAGCAGGTGCGGAACCTGGGCTGCCAGCACGGTCACTCCCTGCGCAATCTCTGCAGCCATCGTTGTCATCACTTACTCCTCCGCCGCCGCAGCACGACCCGCCGCAGCCTCATCAATCACACTGCGCAGGCGCTCCACCTCTTCCCGCGTCAGCGAGGCATCGCCCAGCAGAGATACCACCAGTTGCTCGCGGGAGTTGCCAAAAAATCGTGCCAGCAGTTGCTGCACCGCCGACTGCCCAGCCTCCTGCTCGGCCACCGAGGGGCGATACAAATAGGCTCGACCCACCTGCCGATGGGTCACGTATCCCTTCTTTTCCAGAATGCGAATCGTCGTCAGCACAGAGTTATAGGCAATCGACTCGTCCTCCGGCAATGCGGCCACCAACTCCGCCACGCCAGACTCGCCACGCCGCCAGAGAATCTTCATCAGCCGAAGCTCGGCCTCAGTCAGCGTTGTTGACTTTTTCGGTGGCATCGGCACCCCCAAAACACAGATTCCCGCAGTCGTCACCCGATAAGACGCAACAACTAAAGATTTAGTTAGCTGGACGACACAAAATTTATTTATCCCAAATCCGGGGTTTTAGCTGGAAATGCCCGGGCGCGCTCTCCGGAATTTCCAGCCATCTGTCTCACAGCACAGCGACTTACCAGAGCAGCTTCAGCGCAAGCTGAACCTGCCGTGACGTGGTCGAGGTGCTGGTAATCACGCCTGCCGTCGGGGATAGCCCTGCCGGCGTAAAGGTCACCAGATTCGGCGTGTTGAAATTGGCACGGTTCAGCAGGTTGAAGAACTCCGCTCGAAACTGTGCCGACAGCCTGCCACGAACCGGGATTGCCTTGAACATTGACTCATCCCAGGTGGCCAGTCCGGGGCCAGTCATCGAGTCGCGTCGCAGGTTCCCGTAGAACCCGCTGCCGGGCGGTGGTGCCAACAGCGATGCGGGATCGAACCACTGGGTTGGCTTGCCCAGAATCGGCGACCCATGAAAATCCGGATTTGCAAACGGTCGCACCGGGTTGCGAATATCGCCATTATTCGAGGGGTTGTAGCTCAGTTGCGGCGTAAACGGAAATCCGGATTGCAGGGTCACAATCGAGTGGACCGTCCAGCCACTCACGAGGGCGGAAAGTATGGGAGCTGGATGCGGCAGCCAGTGCTGCCCCGTTCCAAACGGTAGCTCATAGCTACCGCTCAGCACCGCCACATTCCGGACGTCAAAGGTCGCCGGACCCCAGTCATCACGAATCCGAAAGGGATTGGCCACCAGTCCCGGCGCATTGGCTGCGGCCGTCGCATTCAGCGAGTCGCCGTCGTCCAGTGATTTGGACCAGGTGTATACGGCGCGGAACTCCAACCCGTGGCTCATGCGATGGTTCAGGTCCGCCTGCAAGGCGTTATACGAGGAAGTGCCGACGGAAAACCAGGCCCAGGCGGCACCCAACGCCGGGTTGGCCAGCGGCGTATTGGCGGCAATATAGTCGCTTCCTGCGGGAACGGATGTCCCTGCCAGCGGCGCCGGGAAGTTCGCCGGGTAAACCGCCGGGCAGGCAGCCGATGGGCAGCCGATCGGCGTCGGCTCGTTGTCGTCCAGGCTCACAATCTGGTGGTACCCGTGGGAGCCCAGATACCCCAGCGTGAAGACTGTCTCCGGAGTCAGTTCGCGCTCGATACGCAGCGAGTAGGAGATCAGCGTAGGCGTGCGCAGATCAGGCTGCACTCCTCCGGGCAGAATCTTTGCATTGGACGGAACTGGAGAAACCGGCAGCGGCAATGCCGACACGGGGAGATTGGCAATGCCGTAGGAGGGATTGAACGGCGCGTTCTGGTCCATCCGGTAGCCCAGTGCATCCTGCAGTTCGTTGTACAGGCCAAACCCGGCATGAATCACCGTCCGGGAGTCAAACGGCGACCAGGCAAGCCCAATCCGCGGCTGGAACAACGCCTTGGCATGGTTGGTCGTCAACGCAGCGTTGCCAATGTGCGGCTGCGTCTGCAGTACACCGTTCGTGAAGACAAAGGTGGAAGCGCGACCGTGGGCCTCATTCCAGCCGGTCGTGAACTCGTCCCGGAGCCCGGCTGTCAGCGTCAGATGTGCATTGAGACGGATCGTGTCCTGCACGTACCAGGCACCCAGCAGCGAGCGCCAGTTCATCTCCGTTGGCGTCGGGTCATAGAGGAAGCTGCCCACCGTTCCCTTCAGGAACTGTTCCAGTCCGGTGAATGAAGCCTGACCGAACTGCGTCAGGGCCAGGTCCTCGTTCGACTGCAGCGCCTGCAGCCAGACACCCGCACTCAGGCTGTGGCGACCTTTTTCGCCGTTCAGCATGTCCTCATAGGTGTAGAGGTTACGATCGATATTCAGATTGCTGCCGGTATTGCTGCCCGCCAGGCTGAGCTGTGCCGCCGGATTGGCTGCAGAACTGCCACCCACCACCACGGTTCCCACCGGCTTGCCAGCCACAAAGCCGCCCACCGTCGCTGCCGGAGTCCCCGGCGTCGGCTCGCCGGTGTAGTAGTAGGCTCCGCGCGAAAATCCGAAGCGAACAGTGTTCAACCACTGCGGCGAAAACAGATGCGTCTCTTCGATGCTGGCCACCTGCTCCCGCAGTGACTCCAGATCTGTGCTGTACAGATTGGAGCTGGTTGGGGTCACGTCGTCGCTGTCGTCGATGGTATACACGCCGGTCAGCCGATCCACCGCAGAAATGATCTGGTCAAAGCGCGCTGTGCCGAAATCATCCCGAATCGTCTGCAGAGGACTGCTGAAGGCTTCGGCAATACCACCAAAGTCGGGAGCACCCGCCGACTGCACCGGCCACAGCGAAAGCAGCGGCACCACCGCAGGCGCAACCCCCACATTCACCAGCCCATCGGCCGGGCACGGCGACGGCGCAGGAGACACCAGCTTGCAAGGCAGCAGGCCATTGCGCGCATTGTTATCCGGCACCAGAGCAACCCCGGTCTGATGCAGATGCTGCGTCAACCCTTCAAAGTTGGCAAAGAGAAAGCTACGGTCATGCCGGATGGGTCCGCCCAGCGCCGCGCCAAACTGGTTGCGCTGAAAGGGAGGCGCCGAACCTTTGTCAAAATAGTTGGCCGCATCGAGTGCGCTGTTGCGCAGGAACTCATACAGAGATCCATGAAATCGGTTCGTTCCACCCCGGGTCACGATCAGCACCTGAGCTCCGGGCCGCTTGCCATACTCCGCGCCATAGCTGTCACGCAGCACATTAAACTCGCGGACCGACTCCACGCCGAGTAACTGCTGGCTGGTCCCGCCCGGCTGCATGTTGTTCTCTGCCGCACCGGTAAACTCCACCCCGTTGAGCAAAAACAAGTTCTGCTGCGGCCGGTTACCGGAGACCGAAAAGTCATTGCCGACCGTGGAATTCGTAATGCCTACGCCGCCAATTTTTTCAAAGGTAAAGTTGACAATGCCCGGATTCAGCATCAGCAGCTCGTCGTAACTGCGCCCGTTCAAAGGCAGGTCACGCACCTGCGTACTGCCCACCAGCCCGGAGATATCCGCCGTCGACAGGCTAACCGGCGAAGCATCCGCTCGAACCACCACCTGCTGGCGGCTGGCACTGGGATGCAGTACGATCTCCAATTGCGCCTCCTGCCCCACGGCAAGCTGAATACCGGTGCGCACTATCGTGGCAAATCCCCCATGAGCCACTTGCAGCTGATAGCTGCCCACCGGCAGCGAAGGCACCCGAAACCGCCCCTCTGCATCCGATGTCAGGCTGCGCTCCAGCCCCGTATCCATGCTGCGCACCGTAATGGCCGCTGCCGGAATCCGCGCTCCGGAGCTATCGGCCACCACGCCAGACAGCGAGGCCTGGGCACGAGCCAGCGGAGCCAGCAGCAGCAAAAACAGTAGCGAAGGAATCCACCTTCGAAGCAATCCATCCCAGCGCACAGATGGCCGACCCAGCCAGAAATTGTCCACAATGACCTCACAGAATGGCGAAAGCAATCCCCAACCCGTTACGCTCAACGCCCGCGCGCCGACCCGGCAGTTACACGCAAGGGTAGGCACAACACCGGGGAAGCGCCGAATACAAATATGAATTTATTTGTTTCAAATCGTTACGTCAAACGAATCGAAGGATACAGCGAGGACGAACCGTTGCGGAGAATCCCTGCAATACGCTCTCTGTCTACAGTTCAGAGTGCTGCGCTGAGGCGGTGCAGCCATGAACAATAACTATTTTCTGCTGCGAGTTCGCCGCTTGTACTACTTGCAGTCAAATCCGCCCAGAACCTTCCCTGCAAACGGAATTTCGCAGTCGTAAACCGCAGCCGAAGTGCTGCAAATGCAATCGACCCACAGGAAAGCGCTTCACTCCGAATCCAGGCGCTCGATCATGACGTCCGTCGACTTCACCAGTGCGGCCACGCGCTCGCCCTTGGCCAGATGCAGTTCGCGCGCAGCATCTGCCGTGATGATTGCCATCATCTCGGTATGGCCCACATTCACCACGACCTCAGCCATAAGTCCTTCCACGCGCAGGCTGGTGATGATACCCACCAGCTGGTTGCGCCCGCTCACACGCCGATAGCGGGCACGGGACTGAGGTGCAGAGCGGCTGCCATCGGCGGCTAGAAATGGCTTCAGATTCTCCTGGCTCAGGCGATGATGCCCGCCAGGCGTGCGCGTTGTCTGAATCTTGCCATCCAGAATCCATTTCTTCAGCGTCGGGTAACTGATGCCCAGCATGCGCGAAGCCTCACGCGGGGTAAAGAGCTGACTACGGTTTTCCATACCCCCCTGTTGTAGCACGTTCCCTGCGCTGTCGGCGTCTGGCGCTGCAAAGAACGCAAGGCAAATCTGGCATGCCTGCCGGTCCTGCCGCCTACTCCACTGTCACGGCCACTGTCACCGATGTCGTGATCGCAGCATTCTGGCTGTCGGTGGCCGTCACCTGCACGTTGTAGCTTCCCGCAGTAATCAGCGACGACGAGCCACCGCAGGCCGTTAGCGAGGAAGCGGCTGCGCCCATCAGCAGAAGAAGCAGGACCAGCCTTGCTTGGACTCGGCTGGAGAATACTCTCCGAGGCAACCGAAGCAACGGCAGCAAACCGCCCAGCAGAGCCA
Organism: Acidobacteriota bacterium; assembly: GCA_021809235.1. GTDB lineage: Bacteria > Acidobacteriota > Terriglobia > Terriglobales > Acidobacteriaceae > Acidicapsa. The sequence goes on along the minus strand of JAKBAG010000009.1, from coordinate 9,720 downwards.
GTAGCGGCAGTGCCATGCCACCTGCCGTCACTCCAGACGGCAGCTTGACCCCTGCCCCGTAGATCAGAAGCAGCGGTTGCGCTGTGCCATTGGCCGCCAGAGTTTCCGTTGCCGGATCCAGTCCACACTGCGGTGGATTCGGCACCGTGGTCGCCCCCACCAGTTTGCAGCTTAACTGCACCGTTCCGACATAACCGGAAAGCGAGGTCAGCGTCAGCGTATCCGAGGCTGTGGCATGAATCGAATTCAGCGTGACCGCTGGTGCCGTCAGCGAGAAGTTCGCCAGTCCATGGAAGACCAGCCCCGGAGAGGCGGACCCGGCGTAATTCCCATCTCCGGAGTAGACCGCCGTCAGCGTATTTGTGCCCGGCGGCGGGCTGCTGAGCACAATCGATGCAGATCCGGAGGCAAGCTCCGTGGAAGTGGCCGCAACTCCACTCAAGGCAACCGACCCCAGCGTTGTGGTTCCATTCCTCAGCGTCACTGTTCCGGTCGGCGCAACCCCGAGGCTGTCACTGGCGAGTGCGATCGTGAAGGTAACCGGCGCGCCCGTGTACGTGGTGCTTGAGCTGCTCAGGCTGAGCGTGGTTGCCGCAGGAACAACTGTGATCGGCGTTGCGGCACTGCTTGGGTCAAAGCTGGCATCGCCGGAGTAGAGGGCTGAAACTGTGCCTGTACCCGCAGGCAAAAGCTCGGGCGTCGTGGCCGCCGTCCCGGCAATGCCCAGCGGCTGGGTGCCCAGCGGCATGCTGCCAAAGGCAAAGGCCATCGTACCGGTTGCAGCTCCATCCGGCTGCAGAACACCGTTGACCATTGGCGACCGGTTCCCATACGGTTCCGCGAAAAATTGCACCAGCGAGCCATAAGGCACCGCAGCATTTCGCGTCGTGGCCCCGGTGGCCGGGTCTGTCACCGTCCAGGTCAGCAGCGTCGTGCTGGACTCCGGCGTCACCGACACTGTAACCGGCGACGAGAAGCTACCTGCCAGTGTGGCCGCACCGCTGTAGCTGGCTACCAGAGGATAGCTGCCGCCCGGCAGCTGGTTCAGCGTCAACACTCCTGTCGATCCGTTGGCCACCAGCGGATAGACGCCCACCGCCACGCCTTGCGGCGTGAAAATCGGATTCGCGTTGTCCGCATGCAGAGCCACGCTGCCTGTGGGTGTAGCCGGATTGGTGGGAATGCTGGCCCCTGCCGTCACGGCCACTGTCACGCTCACCGTCTGCCCATGTTCGATGCTGGCTGGCGTAACCATCAGCTGGGTGGTGGTGGAGGCCAGTGGCACGGACGACCACGCTGCAACCAGTGCTGCCGCATCCACGCTTCCCAGTCCACTGGCAGCATCCCAGCCTAAGGCTGCGTTCGACCCTGACAGAAAATTCGCTCCCATCGCATTCGCCTGACAATCGGGAGTGCCACCCATGCAGGCAACGGCGTTGTTTCCGGTCGTCACGTCATGGAACACAGCAGGATGCGTGCGCGCCAGGGCATAGAGCACGGAGGCAGGCTGCCCCAGCCGAGTCCCGGTGGACTGGCGAACCAGCGCCAGAACGGCTGCCGCTGCTGCCGCAGCAGCCGAGGTCCCTCCTGCCGACATCAGGTGAAACTGCCCATTGGCATCCGGCTGGCAGTCGGTCACCGGATTGCCCGAGGCATCCGTATCCTGATCGGTACAGATTCCCCAGGCTGCAAAATCAAAGCCCGTGGAGGCAAAGAACGCCAGATCCGGCAGATCGCGGACGCCATCCGATGGCACACCCGGAGCCGACTGCCAGTACGGCTTCGGATAGCCACCACCGCAGCTGATGGTCGCAGCAGCCGTAGCACAGGTGCTGCTGCCACCACCCCCTGCAAGAATCGACGCATACGGTGCTGGCAGCGCCAGATTCTGCGCCAGCGTAGTCGGCGGATAGGCCGTTGAGGACTCGTTCCACGGAACCTCTGGAATATAGCCCAGCACGGAGAGCCGCGATCCGCTGGCATTGTTTGTCGAAACATAATTCCCAAAGTCGGCACCGCCGCCATCCGGCCCTGCCAGTACGGCAAAATCCGTCCCTCCCACCGCAAGATCGTAAGGAGTCGAAGCCAGACCGTTGACCGCCAGTCCAGACGAAGCCGCCGTCACCAGCGCCGGATCGTCGCAGCCGGCGCTGCCGGAGTCACCCGCCGCTACAACCACAGAGATTCCCTGCGCGGCAGCCTGTTTCCAGAGCGTGCTGTAGAAGACATTGCCTGCAGCGCCAAGCATTGCTTCGCAGGTGGAAGCACTCACCACCAGCACATCGGCCAGGTTGTCATCCACGGCCCGCACCAGCGCAAGATTCAGCCCGGAGTCCGTATTCGTATCCGCAGCGGTGTACAGCAGAATCCGCGCTCCCGGAGCCATTCCCCCGGCGATCTCGGTGTCCAGATACGCCTGCACCGCCTGGGATGTGATTCCCGGGTCTGCAGCGCCGTCCAGGACCACCGTGGGCGGGTTGGCGGCCAATCCAAAGAGTGCGCGGTAGTTTGCCACCTGCGTCAGATCGATATTAGAGGTGGCGGCAATGGCAATCGTCGCGCCGCTGCCATCCAGCGTGGCTCCCGTCCATGCAGGATTGAGGGCAGCATTCGGCAGATCATACAGCGCGGCTGCATCCGCCGGGCCAAGAGCCAGAAAATTGCCTGCCGTCGAACTCGTCGTGTACAGCGGATGCACCTGCAAAGCAGCGGCATCCGGATGCGCACCGCGACCCTTCTGGTCCAGGACCAAAGTGGGGCCGTGCTGCACGGCAACATGCAGCGCCAGCGAACCAGGTACCAGCAGCCCGGAGACTACCGGCGCCAAGGCCGCTGGAATCGAAAGCTCCGCCGACACCGGACCGCCTGCCGTGGACTGGGAATTGCCCGCAAGCCGATGCACGCCAAAGGCGGATTCAATGAGTGCCGCCGGACCGGAAAACTCCACCACCGTCCGCCCCGCACTGATCCGCTTCACGGTAAGGCCCTGCGACTGCACCCAACCCACCACAGCCGCCAGATCCGAATCCACCAAACCGAATCGTGCCGCAAACGCGGACGGCGTCAGCCAGTGGTGATATTCGACAGAGGCCGGGTTCTGCTGCGCCTGCAGCAGGCTCTGCAACTGCTGCGAATCCCCCGGTCGCAGCAGCAGCAGATAACTCCCCTCCATTCCACTGTCGGCAGCATCGTCCGCCGACAGCAGCACCCTGCCCAGACTCTGTCGCTGGTCCGGATCGACCGTCTGTACAATCCGCGGTGAACGATGCATCTGCACGGCTACATCCACTGCGCCTGGATCGGAAACTCGGCTTCCAATGGGTGCGGAAGGATTCGCTTCCGCCTGCCCGGCTGCCATCCGGCAACAGGCCGTCGCACAGAGTATCGCAATCAGGCACCGGATCAGGTTCCGCTGCGGACTCCAGGCCGCCGGTGCCCCTGTACGGCGATTCAGGCGAATCGAGGAGGTGAGTCTATCGGGGATGAGGCTGAGCATGAACTCTCCGCAGGCAGAAAAAATTCCGGTCGCAGGATGAGTATGAAAGCGACCGGAACTGCAGAGGTGAGGATTTTCTTAGAAAACTTTTCCGCCCGTTCAGAAACGGTACTTGCCCGCATCGGTGCAGATTTGGGCAATCTCCCGGCTCAGGCGAATCGAATCGATGGGCGTCGATTTGGCAAACCGTCGCAGCACCGTCATGCGCAGAGCCAGCGCGTCGCCTTCGCTGGCTGCCGCCAGCACGCGTCGCGCGCTGCTCTCCACTGTCGCCAGTGCCTCCTCGGCATAGACGGCGCAGATCTTGCTGGCAAGCTCCGCCATGGCTGCACCGCTGGCCAGAAGCTTTTGCGTGCGTAGCAGTGCGGACTCCAGCGCAAAGATCGCACTGATGCAATCCGCCAGATCAGCCATCACCTCCTGCTGATCGGCCAGTGCGGTCAGGAAGCGTTCCGAAGCGGCTCCTGCTGCCAGCAGGGTCATCTTGCGCAGGCTTGCCAGCGTGGCTCGCTCGTGGGCCAGCGGCGTCTCGTCGGGTGCAGCCGCATCGAAGGAGGGCGGCTGCATCAGCTCGTCCATCAGCTTACGAATGGCCGCCAGCAGCGGCAGTTGTCCGCTCATCGCACGCTTCATCAGCCAGCCGGTGATGATCATGCGATTGATCTCATTGGTGCCTTCAAAGATGCGGTTGATGCGGGCATCGCGATAGAAGCGCTCGGCCGGGTAATCCTCCACATAGCCGTAGCCGCCCATGATCTGCACAAGCTCATCGGCCGTCAGGCTCAGCATCTCCGAGCCAAAAACCTTCAGAATCGAGCATTCCACTGCATACTCCTCGATTCGCTTCTGCATCTCGCGCGGGGAGGCATCCTTCGGCAGTGCGGCCAGCGCTGCATCCATCATGCCAATCGTGCGGTAGGCCATCGATTCCGCGGCAAACAGATGCACCACGGAGCGCGCAATCTTGCGCTGGATCAGACCAAAGCCGGCAATCGGCTTTCCGAAGGCAACGCGTTCGCGGGCATAGCGAATCGACTCCTCGATGGCCAGTCGAGCACCGCCCACGCAGGCTGCCCCCAGCTTGAAGCGACCCACATTCAGGATATTGAATGCGATATGGTGTCCCTTGCCAATCTCGCCCAGCAGATTTCCCTTCGGAATCCGGCAGTCGGCCAGAATCAGGGGGCAGGTGGATGACCCGCGGATACCCAGCTTGTGCTCCTCCTTGCCAATGGTCAGCCCGGACGTGGTGCGCTCCACCAGAAAGGCTGAGAAATGCTCCCCATCCAGCTTGGCAAAGACCGTAAACAGGTCAGCAAAGCCGGCATTTGTGATCCACATTTTCTCGCCGTTCAGGATGTACTCGGAGCCGTCCGCAGACAGGGTTGCCCGCGTGCGGATGTTCATCGCATCCGAGCCCGAAGTTGACTCAGAAAGCGCATACGCGGCCACCCACTCCGCAGTGGCCAGCTTCGGAAGATAGCGCTGCTTCTGCTCCTCGGTGCCATACCAGACGATCGGCAGCGTACCAATGCCGGTATGCGCGCCGAATGAGGTGGAAAAGCTGGCCAGCGAGGACAGATGGTCCGCCACCAGGGCTGAGGTCACCTTGTCCAGTCCAAGCCCGCCATACTGCTCGGGAATATCGACGGCCGTGAAACCCAGCTCAGCCGCCTCCACCAGCAGCGAGCGCAGCACGCCCGGCTCCTTGGCCTCCACCCGGTCGGCTGCGGGCAGCAGTTGCTCCCGGGCAAAGCGATCGGCCGTATCGGCAATCTGTTGCTGCTCTTCGGAGAGGTCCTCCGGAGTAAAAATCTCCTCCGGCTGGCGGTCCTCCAGCAGAAAGCTGCCGCCAGGCGCAGCAAGCACAGTCGAATGGGATTCCGGCGAAGTGACGGACATGGGGGCCTCCGCAGCAGCGCAACAGCGCGATCTGGAGGAAACAATACTCCTGCCCGGCAACCGCAGGCAAGGAACCCGCCGCGCAGGCCCATCCATCGCTTACAATCACTGTGACTTCAGACAATGAGGTCGGGAGCCGAAGAATTTGCTGAGTACCCTGCTTGGAAGCGGAACCGGATGGGCTGCAATGGCGGCGCGATTGCCCCAGTGGCTGGCCTTTGTACCCCAGTCCGGCCTGGTCCACTACCTCAAAATGCAGTATGCCGACCAGACCTTTCGCGGACTCTACGAGTGGAACTGGTTTGATGCCTCACTGATGCTTCCCTACTTTGCCGTGATGGTCATGCTCTCGGTCTATGGCATCCATCGCTACAAAATGGCCTACCTCTATTTCAAGTACAAAAAGAACTACCAGCCCGAGCCCATAGCCCATTTCGACGAGCTGCCCATGGTCACCATCCAGCTTCCCGTCTATAACGAGCAGTTCGTCATCGAGCGCCTGATGGAGTCAGTCTGCGGGCTGGACTACCCCCGCGAGAAGCTTGAAATCCAGCTTCTCGACGACTCCACCGACGAGACCCGCGAAGTTGCCGCCGCCGTCGTGGCACGATATGCCGCCGCCGGCCAGCCCGTCCGCTACATCCATCGCACCAACCGTCATGGCTTCAAGGCCGGTGCACTCGATGAAGGGCTCAAGGTGGCAAAAGGCAATCTCATCGCCATCTTCGATGCTGACTTCATGCCTCCGCGCGACTGGCTGCACAAGGTGGTACACCACTTTACCGACGAAAAGATCGGCATGGTGCAGACCCGCTGGACCCACCTGAACAAGGACTACAACCTGCTCACCCGCATTGAGGCCATCCTGCTTGACGGCCATTTTGTTCTGGAGCACGGAGCACGCGCCCGCAGCGGTGATTTCTTCAACTTCAATGGGACCGCCGGCATGTGGCGTCGGCAGGCCATCACCGATGCCGGTGGCTGGCAGCATGACACGCTCACCGAGGATACCGACCTCAGCTACCGCTCGCAGATGGCCGGCTGGAAGTTCAAATACCTGCCGGAAGTCGAGTGCCCGGCCGAGTTGCCCATTGAGATGGTCGCCTTCAAAACCCAGCAGGCTCGCTGGGCCAAAGGGCTCATCCAGACCTCGATCAAGATTCTGCCCAAGATGTTTCGCTCCGACGTTCCCCGGCAGATCAAGGTGGAAGCCGTCTATCACCTGACTGCCAACCTCAGCTATCCGCTGATGGTCATTATGACGGCGCTGCTGATTCCGGCCATGATCGTCCGTTTCTACCAGGGATGGCTGCAGATGCTGCTGATCGATGTGCCGCTCTTCGGAGCATCCACACTCTCGATTGCCATCTTTTATCTGCTCAGCCAGCGCGAGCTGTATCCGAAGACGTGGAAGAAGACCTTCCTCTATCTGCCGCTGCTCATGGCGCTCGGTATCGGGCTGACCATCACCAATACCAAGGCTGTCATGGAGGCGCTGCTCGGCATCAAGAGCGCCTTTGCGCGCACACCCAAATATTCGGTGGCCAAGAAGGGCGAAAAGCCCAAGGCTGCCAAGTATCGCAAGCGGCTGGTCTGGGCTCCGTGGATCGAGCTTGCCGTCGGTGCCTATTTCGCGCTTGCCATCGCCTACACATTTACCAACAACAATTTCTTCACGGCTCCCTTCCTGATTCTGTTTGTAGTCGGCTACTGGTACACAGGACTGATGAGTCTGCTGCAGGGGCGGTTTGAACGCTGGCGCAGTGGCAGCATGGCCAATCCCGAGGAGTCCAGTCCCAGACCATTTCCCGTCGGCGTCTAGGCGCATTCGGGCAGCAGCCAGGCCCATACGAACCCGGATGCAGTCGCAGCAGCCGATGATCCGCTGAAATTTCGATCCCGCAGTACCGAAAAGGACGACGCATGGCAGAGACATTTGAAGTGGGACCTGTGCATATTGGCGAAGGACGCCTGTTTCTGATTGCCGGCCCCTGTGTCATCGAAAGCGAAGCGCATGCGCGCGGCATGGCCGATGCCATCCAGCGCGTGACCAGCGATCTCGGCATCCCCTACATCTTCAAGGCCAGCTTCGACAAGGCCAACCGTACCAGCGTCAGCAGTTTTCGCGGTCCCGGACTGCGCGAGGGCGTCCGCATCCTGAGTGCCATCGCCCGCTCCACCGGTCTGCCCGTGCTCACCGACGTGCATGAAGCCGGGCAATGCGAGGCCGTGGCAGAAGCTGTGGACGTGCTCCAGATCCCCGCATTTCTCTGCCGGCAGACAGATCTCATCCTTGCCGCGTCCAAAACCGGCCGGGCCGTCAACATCAAGAAGGGGCAGTTTGTCGCGCCCTGGGACATGCGCTACTCGGTGGAGAAGGCGCGCTCGACGGGAAATCCAAGAATCTTCCTGACCGAGCGCGGAGCCAGCTTCGGGTACAACACACTGGTTGTGGACATGCGTTCGCTGCCTGTCATGCGGGCCATGGCTCCGGTCGTCTTTGACGGCACCCACTCCGTGCAGCAGCCTTCTGCCGCGCAGGGCGTCAGCGGCGGTCAGCCGGAGTTCATCCCGCTGCTTGCCCGGGCCGCAGTGGCTGCCGGGGTAGACGGTCTGTTTCTGGAAGTGCACGACAATCCGCCGCAGGCCAAATCCGATGGAGCCAACGCCCTGCCCCTCGATCAGTTGAAGCCGCTTCTGGAGCGCCTGCTGGCGATTCACGCCGCCTGCTCCTAGGTCATTCAGCGCGGCGATCGTTCGGTACCGTGTTTGTCGTGGAAGGTTTGCAACACTTGATATGCGTTTTTTGGAAATAAGAGGAGAGCGATGAAGACAACGGCAATTCTGGCAGTAATGGCACTGGCGGCAACCGTCCCCGGTGCCTGGGCGCAGGCAACTGCGCAGGCAAATTCAGAGGCAGTCAAAACGCAGGTCATGCAGCTGTTGAAAGCATCTCAAAAGTCGCATGGCTTCCGTTCGGCAGCCATCTCGCCGGATGGCAAACTCGTGGCCTATTCCGGCTGGAGCCCGACCGGCACGCGGGTGACGGTGGCAGCCGTCCATAGTCCGGAACGTACCCTCAGTGTCTCGGCCCGCACCGATGCCAAGGAGCGTTGCAGCGAAGGCAGCGTAGCCTGGGCCCCGGATTCGCAGCATCTGGCCTTCCTCAGCGATTGCGCTTCGGATGGGCACGATCAGGAGAATCTCTTCGTAGCTTCCCTCAGCGGAGATCTGGCTTCCGGCAAGGCTCATGCATCCGTCGCGCAGCTGTCGGACGCCAGCGGCGAGGTCGGCTATCCGACCTATTCGCCGGATGGCTCGCGGATTGCCTTTCTCTACGTAGCTGGCGCCACGCGCGCTGCCGGAGCACTGGCGGCCATGAAGCCCTGGTCCGGCGTCATCGGCGAAGACGGCATCGAGATTCAGAGGATTGCCACGGTTGACGCACGCGCCATGAAGCCCATGAAGCCGGAGTTTGCCACGCCGACCACGCTGCACGTCTACGAATATGCATGGTCGCCGGACTCCCGTAAGCTGGCCTACACCGCCGCCAATCCTCCGGGCGAGGACAACTGGTGGGTGGCCAACCTCTACGTCCAGCCGCTGGACGGCGCACCGCAGATCGTCTTCAATCCCACCCATACCAGCGGAGCCATGCATGGGCTGCAGATTGCCGTGCCGCGCTGGTCACCGGACGGGCAAAAGATTGCCTTCATCGGCGGCCTGATGAGCGATCAGGGATCCACCGGCGGCGACGTCTGGATGGTCTCATCCTCGGGAGCCAATGCCATCGCAGGAGCTGTCGATCTGACGCCCGGACGGACCACCAGCCCGGCATGGATCCACTGGGCCGATAACCACTCGCTCTACGTCAGCGAGCTTCGGGGCGGGCTCAGCGAGCTGGTTCGCCTGAACCTGAACAGCGACCACTCCACCAGCTTCAGCCAGCCTGTTTACGCGCTTGCCGGCAGCGTGGGCGACGGTCGCCTGCACCTGAGCATCTCTGCCGACCACGGCAATAGCAGCTTTGTCTTCATCGCCAGCGCCTTTGCCCATCCCCCGGAGGTCTATCTGGCGCGCACCATGGGTAACATGGGCACAGGCTTTGCCGCGCTCACCCCGCTGACCCATGCCAACGACGGCGTAGCCGACGAGGCTGGCAGCTTATGGGGCAAATCCGTCTCGCTCAACTGGACCAACGAGGGATTCCACGTTCAGGGCTGGCTGCATCTGCCCAAAGGCTATGATCCTGCCCATCCGGACACCTCACGCAAGTACCCGATGATCGTTCTGGTGCACGGTGGGCCTGCAGCAGCGACTAT
>JAKBAG010000197.1 GCA_021809235.1 Acidobacteriota bacterium | reverse complement strand
ATCCAAAGATCGCCGGCATCATGAACGCCATCATGCGACGCTGCGCAGGATCCATGCCCGGCGACGGCGAGATGTACTGCACCAGGAACATGCTCACAATGATCGTGATCGGCAGAATGTGCAGCGGGTCGGCGGCGGCCAGATTCGGCAGCCATCCCCAGCTCGCCTGCCGCAGCTCAATCGCATTCAGCAGCACACGATAGTAGCCATAGAACAGGGGCAACTGCACCAGCATCGGAAGGCAGCCGCCATACATGTTCACGCCCTCTTCCTTGTAGAGCTTCATCGTCTCCGCGTTCATCTCGGCGCGGCGTGGATCGGTCGGCTTCAGGTTGGCGTATTTGCGCTTGATCGCATCCAGTTTGGGCTGGACACGCTGCATCTTCAGCGACGACTTCATCATCGTGAAGCGCGTCGGCAACATCAGCAGGTTAAAGGCAATCGTGATCACGATGATCGACCAACCCCAATTGGAAATCAGGTGGTCATGGACAAAGCGCAACAGCAGAAACAGCGGCTCGGCAATAAACTTGAACCACCCATATTGCACCAGCGGTCGCAGATCCTCTCCCGTTGCCTTGCCATCCGGCGCGGTCGTATGAATCGAGCCAAGTACGTCATACTGCAGAGGTCCGGCAAACAGGCGGGTATGCGTTGCACCATTCTGGTCGCCAACGGCCACACCCAGAACCGGCTCCGTGATCTGGCGGCTTTTGGCATCGGCTCGATCCCGCGGCACGTCCATCGCGTGATGCAGCGTCACAGCAGTGGCGTCGGAGGGATTGTCCGGCAGGAAGGTTGCTGTGAAATAGAGATCGATTGGACCGGCGTAATCCAGCGGCTGGTTCATCGTTGCGCCGCCACTCACCTTGCGAGCCGCAATCGTATCGCGCTTGTTGTCGGAAGAGTATGCAAACTTGCTGTAGTTATACTGGGCAGCTTCATCCATGTCGCCCAGCCCGCTGGGCCAGCTCACCAGCGCCCGCACCGGCTGACCGTTCTCTTCCACGGTCACCTTCACGTCGATCACATAGCTCTGGTTGAAAAGAAATGTCTTGGTCACCGTCAAGGCGCCGGCTGCATAGCGGAAGACAATTCCCGTCGGCGCATCCACCTGTCCGGTTACCGATGGCTCATAAAGCGCAGAGTTCAACTCGGTCGTCAACTGCGGTTCGTAGGTATAGAGCGACAACGGATATCCGAAACGCGCCGCAGCAGACGGATTCACCAGATCCAGCGGATGCCCCTGCGAATCTTTGTAGCGCTTCAAAATCCAGCTCTTCACCTGCGCGCCACGGTTGGTGAAGGTGATTCGGTAGAGACTGTTCTCCACGATCGTCGTGCTTTCCGCAGTCGCATGTACGGCTGGCGCGGCTGTTGGTGCAGCAGGCGCCTGCGTTGCCGGAGCACTGGTGCCACCGTTCGTTGCAGCGGTAGCCGGTTGCGGCGTCTGCGGCGGTACCGGTGGACGAAAGTACTGGAAGGCCATCAGCGCGCCGAGGGCAAGCAAGGTGAACAACAGCAGGGAGCGGGTGTCGCCGCCGCCTGCACCGGGCGTGGAAGCATTCGGATTACGAATTTCAGCCAAGGAATTCCGTCCTGTCATCAACTGCGCAGCGCGCGGGGAAACGCGCGCCACTTTTTCTATGGTAAAGGCTTGCGTTCCCGCACCGGCAGCACAGGCCGGGAAACAGGAAGCGGAACCGGATCAAAGCCACCGCGCGCCAGCGGATGGCAGCGCAGCAGCCGCCGCAGCGCAAGCCAGCAGCCGCGTGCCGTCCCATGGAGTTCCAGGGCCTCGACAGCGTACTGCGAACAGTTAGGGTGATAGCGACAGCCGCCGGGAAAAATCGCATGTAGTGCAGGCGAGATCCATCGCTGATAGAACCGCAGCGCTCCCATCAGTGCGCGGCGCACCATCACCGCTCAGCCCTCTGGTGGCCAGCCTCGCTGGGAACTACCCGCACAGGGGTCAACGCAATCGCGGGTCGTGGACTGGAAGAATTCGCCCTGCCACGGCGCTTACCCCGGGCAGTCTCGTCCACGGTGGTGAGCTTCTTGACCAGCCGGTCCGGATGCTGCAAGGCCGCCGCTGCGGCGGCAGAAAATATTGCTGCCACTTCTTCCCGGATCTGTTCTGGTGCCGCATCCAGCACGCTGCGCCGCGGATGCAGAATCAGGTCCAGCCCGGTGGGCAGCAGTGGATATTGCGCCCGAATGGCAGCACGCAGCCTGCGCTTGATGCGGTTGCGCTCATGCGCCTTGCCAATCACTTTACCCACCGTCAGTCCAACCCGTGCCGGAGAAGACTGCGCGGAAGCCTCCGGTCGCAGAGCTGCGAACCAGGCCATCGAGCCCGCAAAATGCTTGCGTGCCGTTGCATAGACCTGCTGATAATCGGCATGGCGACAAAGCCGCGTCTCCGCCCAGCGATGCGGGGCGACTGCTTGCTGTCTTGTTTGCGTTGGAGTCAAAGCGGAGGGAGCATCAGGATTAGCCGAATGCTGGAGACTCAAGCGCTGCATTGGCGTTATCCCGAGGGTTGTGACATGCCGCAGCAGGGTTGCTGCGGCAGTCGACACTAGTCGCGGTATCCTGCGCTGACGGCCACACGCTTGCGGCCCTGGGCGCGGCGGCGGCTCAGCACGGCAGCTCCGCTCTTGGTCTTCATGCGGGCGCGGAAACCGTGGGTCTTTACGCGCTTCCGGCGATTGGGCTGAAATGTGCGCTTCGGCATGGTGCACTCCTCGAATTGCGGATCCCTGTTCTGTACAGGGCCCGGCTCAATTTACCTGACCGGAAAACCACTCTCTCGAAAATCTTTCTCGGGCAGCAATTTCTGATTATACCGCAACTTCCATCTTTTGCCACTCCAGCCGCTGCCGACGATCCGGCGGTTTCTCTGCCGCATCCTAAATCCGCGCTGAATCCTGAACGGAATTTCGTGCCGAAAATCACTCGCCAGCCGAGACGACACACACAACATCCACCCCCTGCCATCCTGCTTTTCACCACATCTGGTGCAACCTTGGAATCCTCGTGAATGCAGTGTTGCAGAGCCCGCGATTTGTGCTAGTATCAGACCCGTTCACAACATTTGCGAATGTTGTTGCAGTTTGAATTTTTCACGCCAAAACTCGCTCTGCAGTCATCCGTGCAGAGCTCCCTGGCAGACGGTGAAAGAAACACAAACACACGACGGCAAACCCGCCGTGAGGGAGAGTGTTTTCTCTCCCGACCTATGCCACAAATTTTTGGTGCATTCGGTTTTTGTTGCACTCGAGTCGTGGACTACGAACAGCAAGGAAGTTTTCCATGTCATTTCTCTCCGCCCCAGCCACTGCAGTCAATCCGTGGATCCAGATACTGGCGGCACTTGAAAAAAAGATCATCCGGCAGTCGTTTGATACCTGGCTCAAGCCCACCCGCTTCAGCCATGTGGCTGGCCGAACCCTCTACGTGCGCATACCTTCGGACGACTTTCAGCACGTGGCCGACAAGTACAGCGACCTCATTCAGGAGGCGATCGACCAGCTCGGCCTCGAGCTCGACCAGGTGGTCTTTGTCACGGCGGAATCCGATCCCTCCCTGCCGCAGATGCGCAAGGACGGCGGCTTCGCTCCACAGTCTGAACGCACTCCTCCGCAGCCCAGCCGCCGCAGTGCCGCGGCTCCCACCGAGCAGACGCGTTTCGACTGGTCCACGGCAGCCCAGCTCAACCCTCGCTACACCTTTGAAAACTTCGTCATCGGCAATGGCAACCAGTTCGCGCGTGCCGCCTCGCTGGCTGCCGCTGAGCGGCCTGGCAAGGCCTATAATCCGCTCTTTCTCTACGGTGGCGTGGGGCTGGGCAAAACGCATCTGATGCATGCCATTGGCCATGAGGTCAAACGACGTCAGCCCAATTCCAGCCTGTACTACGTCACGGCAGAGAAGTTCCTCAACGAGATGATCAACTCCATCCGCAATGACCGCATGACCAGCTTCCGAGATCGCTTTCGTGGCGTGGACGTCCTGTTGATCGACGACATTCAGTTCATTGCGCAGAAGGAGCGCGTGCAGGAGGAGTTCTTCCACACCTTCAACGCGCTGCACGAAAGCATGAAGCAGGTCGTCATCGCCTCCGACCGCCCCCCCAAGGAGCTGGCAGAGATCGAAGAACGGCTCCGCTCCCGCTTTGAGTGGGGATTGATTGCCGATATTCAGCCACCCGATCTGGAAACCAAGGTAGCCATCCTGCAAAAGAAGGCCGAGAGCGAGCAGAAGGCGCTTCCCACGGATGTGGCCATGTTCATCGCCTCCAACGTCCGGACCAACGTCCGGGAGCTGGAAGGCGCGCTGGTACGTCTCTTTGCCTGGTCCCAGATGAATGGTGTCGACGTCACGCTGCAGACCACGCAGCAGTGCCTGAAGCAGTTTATTGACACGCAGGCACGCCGCATCTCCATTGACGCTATCCAGAAGGCGGTTGCCGAGAACTTCGGCATGCGCGTCAGCGAACTCAAGCAGAAAAACAACTCGCGCCAGGTCGTCGTCCCGCGGCAGATCGCTATGTATCTGGCGAAAAATCTTACCGACGCCAGCCTGCCGGAGATCGGGCGCCAGTTCGGCGGCAAGCATCACACCACCGTTATGCACTCCATTGCCAAGATCGATGAGTTGCGCCGCAGCGACAAGGAGCTGAACGCCACCATCAACAAGCTGCAGGAGACCCTGAACGGCTGAAGCGTCATCCCACAGTAGAACGGCCACGGAGCTCAATGTCCGTGGCCGTTCTGCTGTCTGCCTGTTCGCTTCGCTGCATCCTCAGCGGATTGGAATCTCCAGCACTTCCACCGAGTATCCCGGAATGGTGTGCTCGACCATGCCCCCGCTTATGGCCACACTGCTGCGCACTGGAACAATCGCCTCCGGGTGCGTGATCGAGTTCGTGGCAGCCGTGGTGTCAGCATGCAGCCGCAGCAGTTCGGCTGTTCCCTGCGCCGTAGCCCCGTCCACATGGATGCGCAGCGGCTGCGGCTGCGGCGCCGCATTCACCAGCTTCACAATCACGTGTGCTTGGTCTTGAGTCACCGAGCAGAAGACCCGTGCGCCGGCTCCGCTCAACGTCGACTGTGGCACGCTCTTGCCCAGATGCCCGGCAAACATCGCCAGCGCGTAATAGCTGGGCGATCCGTAGCTATGCAGTCCGTCATAGCCAATCAGGTCCGGATGCCACTGCATTCCTCCCGGATTCACATTGACAAACATTGGAGCATAGCTGCTCATCACCACCACATCGCTGTTGCGCTCCAGCCCGGTTAGCCATGCGGCATCCCCCAGCGCAGCGCCAAAGTCCGCCGTCGGCGAGCCTTCCATCGTGGCATACTCGCCCACAAAAATCTTTGGCCCCTTGCGGTCGGTCGTGTCGTAGTGATGTGTATCGGCAAAGAACTCCTCGGCGCTCTTGTAGAAATGCTCATCCAGCACATCCGGCCTGCGGCTCTTCACCGGGGCCGTGGCAATCAGCTGAATCGCCGGGTACTTCGCCTTCAGGGCATCGTA
>JAKBAG010000196.1 GCA_021809235.1 Acidobacteriota bacterium | reverse complement strand
AGCGGCCCATCGGATAGTTGATGAACATGGCACCAAACATCGGGTTCACGCCGCCGAAGGCTGCGCCGGTGTTCGGTGTCAGGCCCAGTGCTGCGGCAGGATTGGCAAACTCATAGGTGATGCCGGAATCCAGCCCGTTCTGTGCGAAGGTCTGGATGGTGGCACCGGCTGCGATGGCGCAATCAATCGCTGCGCTGGAGTAGCCGCCCGTGCAGCCCATCTGAGCCGTCGTAGTTGAAATCGCATTCTGTGCCGCCGCTGTGTTCAGCGTGGAGGCAGCACCGTCGTGGTTGACATCAATCGCCTGCTGGAAGTGCTCACCAACGTTGCGAATATAGTCCGCCGTCAGGACTGCGCCCTTCCACACCTGCCGCTGCATGCCAATGTTGATCTGGATGGAGCGAGCCGTCCGGAAGTTCGGAGCATACATCGCATATCCATTGACGCCCGGATCCTCGTAGAGGCTGTTGGCAATGTAGTTGCTGTTCGCAGCCGGTCCATCGGCCTTGGTCGTGGTCTGGAAGAGCGTCTGCAGAGCCGCAATCGAAGGAGCTGCCGCCTTGATGGACTCTGTGGTCAGAGAGGCAATCGGCACACCGTTGATGCTCGTGAGCTTCGTGCCATTGGGCAGTGTGAAGCTCGTTTGGCCGCGCTGCAGAATTCCCGTCCCGAAGAACAGACCTTTGGCCAGACGTGCCGGACGATCAAAGAGAACGTTGTTGAAGATGTTGTTCTCGAAATAAATGCCCAGGCCGCCGCGAATCACCGTCTTGCCGTCGCCCTTCAGGTCATAGGCAAACCCGAACTTGGGACCGAAGTCGGAGTTCGGCTGGCGAACCCGACCGCCCAGATTCAGACTTTGTCCGGAGGGAGTGGTGAGTGCATCCAGCAGGTTGCCGGTGGTGCAGGGAGAGTTTGCTCCCCAGACGGCAACCGCCGCCGAGCAGGGAATGGGCGCCAGATCCGAATCGCTGCGACCCGTATCCCGCGAGTAACGCACACCGTAGTTGACGGTCAGACGCGGGGTCAGCTTCCAGGTATCTCCGAAGTAGATGCCCAGACGCCAGTCTCCCTGGCCGCCGGCCGGATTGTTGAAGCTGGGAATCTCCGTGTTGTAGCCTTCGCCGTTGCCCAGAATCACGAGCGAGGTGGAGTAGTCCGTCGGATCGCTGGCAAAGCTGGCGCCATCGACCGGACCTGCCTGGAAGTCACCCTGCACCTGCGGAGCGAGACCGAAGAAGCTGGCAAAACCGCCACCCAGAATCCGGTTCAGGCTCACACCATACTGGAACTGGTGGTTCTTCACGTTGAAGCCGCTGTCATAGCGGAACTGCTTGTCGGACTGGTAGGTCTGCTGCGGAGCAAGCAGGTTCGGTCCAGTGTAGAGACCATTGATATCCAGCTCCACGCCCGGCGCCAGATTAGGCACACCGGAGCCGGTCTGATCGCCAATCAGGTTGTGGAACTTCAAATAGCTCCAACGGAGGCTGTGAATGAAGCGGCCTGTTACGAAATCGGCTCCGCCTGCGAGTGCGTATGTGTTGTCCTTGTTGCCGTAGCGGGAGTATCCGTATCCGAAGGTCGAATCATCCAGGTTGTCCTCATACGATCCACGGAAGAAGAGGTGCACACCAGCCGGAGCGTTGTAGTCGATGCGGCCCGTGTCATAGTTGTCGCGGAAGGGCGAGGTATAGCCGCCGCTCAGTGCCTGAAAGGGAGCTGCCACCTGCACGGAGTTGAAGGCATCCTGCTTCACGCGCTCCGCATTGGCAAAGTAGAAGAGCTTGTCCTTGATGATCGGACCACCGATGCGGCCACCAAACTGGTTACGCTGGAAGGGATAGTTGGTGCCGCCGGGAGCTGCTGCTGCACCGGAACGCTGGTCGCGAAACAGTCCAAATGCCTGTCCATGGATCGCATTCGTACCGCTGCGGGTGCTCACCGTCACGGCACCGGAGCTGGTCAGCTCGTTCGATATATCCAGCGAGGAGCGGGAGATCTCAAATTCCTGGATCGATCCCTGGCTCACGTTCATGGTCGTCGTTCCCACCGTCTCGTCGGAGATGTCCTGGCCGTCGAGCAGAATGCGGGCCGTACGTCCGTTGACGCCGTTAATAGAGATCGACGAATAGCCTGCCTTGGTAGGATCAAAGGTCTCACCGCTCTGCAGCTGTACGCCCGGCTGCAGCTGGGCCAGATCGAGGAAGTTCCGGCCACTGATGGGCAGCGTGTCAATCTGCTGGGTCGTAAGCACGCCACCAACCGTTGACTGGGTCGTGTTCACTACCGTCTCATCGGCGGTCACGTCCACTTCCTGGGTCGTGCTGCCCACGGCCAGCTTGATGTTGCCGTTGGAGACATTGCCGATCTGGACCACGACGGTCTCGGTGGCCGTGGAAAATCCGGGGGCCGTCACCGACACGCTGTAGTTGCCGGGATTCAGCGAACCGGCCGTCCAGTATCCGGCTCCATCCGAGCTGACCTTTCGCGTCGCGCCCGTCTGGATGTTCTTGACCGTGATTGCAGCCTGCGGAATCACCGCACCCTTGCCGTCCATGATCGTTCCGGCAATGGAACCCGCTGCTGTGCTTGCCTGCGCATGGGCCACTGTCCCACGCACACCCACGGCCACGCCAAAGACCAGCGCGCCCACCATTACCAGGCTCTGCAGTACCGTTGCGGTACGCTTCCCCCTGCCTTTAGCCACATCTGATAGACCCGCAAACTTCCGCAAGGACAAAATCATCGGCATCTCTCCTAACGCTCAGGAAATAAACATCGATTCATACAAGAAACCACTGCGAAGGTCGTACCTTAGTCAAGCTTCGGGGGTAGCCTGACCTCCTGCACTGCGTCTCAGAACTGAAACTGCTTAAATGTTGCCTACTAATTAGCACGTTTATGGCCAAACTGGCTTTTTGGACAACTTTGCGGTACGTGTCATGAAATCAACACTCTAGAGGGAGTTTTCCTGCCGGGCACATGACAGGGATATGAAATTTGTGTTGTGTTTGTATGAAAAAGTGTAGCCGCCCTGTGCAACTTCCCGGTTTTCGTAGTTCAGGCCGGAGGATTGTCCGCCCAGCGTCGGAGAAAATTTTCTCCGCGCATCGTATGCTAGCCGGGGCAAAATAGGGCATGTTCCGTCACCGATCGATCCGTCTGCTTCCTGTTCTTTTCGTTGCCGCCTGCCTGTTGTCCGCTGGCTGGGTCGCGCTGGCCGCGCCCACGTTGCAGGCTGCTTCCTCCCGGGTAACCACGCTGGACTCCCAACTCTTTGAGATCACCGTGCCGCAGTTGGAGAGCCTCTACACGGCCCATGCCGTCACCGTGACCCAGGTGGTTGGCTGGTACTTTGCGCGCATCGACCGCTACAACCCCATCTATCGCGCAGTGCAGACGACGGAACGGCGGCAGGCATTTGCTCAGGCAGCCCGCATGGATCAGCAGCTTACCTCTGGCTCACTGCCCTCCTGGCCGGAACGCGGCTGGCTTTGGGGCGTTCCCATCGTCACCAAGGCCAACACCAGCATTGCCGGGCAGGTGACGACCGATGGCTGGAGCGGATACATGCTGCCGGGCCATGAGCTGGTTGCGCCGCGGGATGCCACCATCGTGGCCCGGCTTCGCGCAGCCGGTGCTGTCTTTCTGGGGATCACGAATATGCCGGACTTTGCCGCCAGCGACACCAACCGCAGCTCTGCCTTTGGCCGCACCGGCAACGCCTATGATGTCCGCTTCAGTCCCGGTGGCTCCTCCGGGGGCACGGTTACGGCGGTCACCAGCAACTACGCAGTGCTGGGCAATGGAACAGACACCGGCAACTCCATCCGGATGCCGGCGGCGACCAGCGCGGTGGTAGGCTACTTCCCCACACGCGGCCTGGTCAGCATTGCTGGCATCGCTCCGTTGGACTGGCTGCTGGACAATACCGGCCCCATTGCCCGCACGGTCACGGATGCAGCAATTGCGCTGACGGCGATGACGGCAGCCAATCCCACGCCGCAGTCCGATCCGTTGGATCCCCGCACGACCGATGCACCGACCAAGGCCCAGCCCGGACCCTATACCCGCTATCTGAAGCCGGGAGCCCTGCGCGGTAAGCGCTTCGGCGTTCCCGCATTCATCCTGCAGGGCTCGGGAATCCCCTTCCAGGGTATTCCGGCGGCAGTTCCGGAAAACATCGCCGCGGCCGAAGAGAAGGATGCCATTCTTCCGTTGCGCGCCTCCACCCGCAAAGCCTTCCTGGCGGCGCTGGATGGGCTGCGCGCCGCAGGAGCCACCATTGTCTTTGACGACGATCTGCTGTCGCCAGCGTTTGCCCGGATTGTGAGCCGTGCCGGCACCATGCCCTACGTTGCCGAAGGCACCAACCAGTTCCTGAGCCTCTTTGGACCAGCCCAGTACCACTCCATTGCCGCATACCATCAGGCTACCGGCCAGTCCATTCCCGACACGGTGGTGAATCCCACCCGCCTACGCACCACCGAACCGCCGCAACAGCAGATGCGCGTGGAAACCGATCCGGCAGCCAACGCCAACTACTTCCACCCCCGCCAGCAGGCGCTCGACCTCTACAACTCCACCCTCGACCGTTACCACCTCGACGGCTATGTGTACCCGGCCACGCAGATGCCGCCGCCCGACGAGACCATGCCGCAAAGCTACGCCCGTACTGGAGGCATCTCCGGCACCATCAGCGAAGGCCCGCACAGCGATACCAGCTGGGTAAACATTCTGGGCGTGCCAGCTATCGTGCTGCCCGGCGGCTTTTATCCCAATGGCCTGCCCTTTGGCCTGGAAATCTCCACCCGCCGCTGGCACGATGGCGACCTGCTCGGCTGGGGATTTGCCTACGAGCAGATCACGCACCACCGCCGCCCTCCCGTGCTCGTCGAACAGGGATTGCTGCCCGATATGCCGTAGCGCTCCGCGAAGCCAGGCGCAAGGCGGCTTAGCGATCACGCAATCGCGCCAGATCGCGCCGATCCTTTTTAGTCGGCCTGCCGCTGGGAACAGCGAACACCTGCGGCT
Organism: Acidobacteriota bacterium; assembly: GCA_021809235.1. Taxonomy (GTDB): domain Bacteria; phylum Acidobacteriota; class Terriglobia; order Terriglobales; family Acidobacteriaceae; genus Acidicapsa. The sequence goes on along the minus strand of JAKBAG010000196.1, from coordinate 536 downwards.
GCAGACGGCGCTGCTCGACGACGAGCGTACGGCGGGCGCGGCTTGCCTCTGTCTCGCGATAGAGCGTCTGCGCCACCGCGGCCGGTCCGCGTACCTCACTGAGAGCAGCCACTTCCACCTCGTATTCGCCGCCCTCGGTGCGGATGTGCAGCAGATCGCCGGTCTTCACTTCGCGCGCCGGCTTGACCGTTTGCCCGCTCATCTCCACGCGCCCCAGCTCGCAGCTCTTCACAGCCAGAGCACGCGTCTTGTAAAAACGCGCCGCCCACAACCACTTGTCGATTCTCACGAATGCACCCTCCACGCCAGCCTCCCACGCCGGCTCGCGCTACGGTTCAGATTACCGTCTGCGCTGCCTCAGCTGCATCCATCCGCACACACGCTTGCAAGCAAGCGATACAATCAGGATCAGACGCGGAGAGGTGGCCGAGCGGTTGATGGCAGCGGTCTTGAAAACCGCCGAGCCTGAAAGGGTTCCGTGGGTTCGAATCCCACCCTCTCCGCCAGAATTCGCGATAACTTAATCAAAATAATAA
>JAKBAG010000195.1 GCA_021809235.1 Acidobacteriota bacterium | reverse complement strand
GTATCCAGCAGCTTGCGAATGGCTACGCGTCCATCCTCGCCATAGCTCAGCGTGCGTTCGTTCACATACATGCTCACAAAGCGATTGGCCAGGTTTGTGTCCAGGTCGCGGGCAAACTGCATTGCGTATTCCAGTCCCTGTTCACGGTTGTCCAGCCCGTGCTGAATGCTGTCGCGCAGTGCCTGGGTCACGGTTCGCATCACGTCCGGGCCCAGATCACGACGGATCGCGTTGCCACCCAGCGGAAGCACCAGACCGGTCAGCTCGCGCCACCATACACCCAGATCCACAATCTTCGACAGGCCGTTGTTTGCATAGGTCAGCTGTCCTTCGTGGATGATCAGCCCTGCATCAAAGCGGCCTGCCAGAATCTCCGGAATAATCTGGTCAAAAGGAACTACCTCGGTTTCGATCTCCGGGTTGAAGATCTTCAGCGCCAGATAGGCCGTGGTCAGCGTTCCCGGAATGGCCACCTTCACCCGCTTCAGATCCTCCAGCGCAATCTTCCGGCTGGCCACAATCATCGGTCCATAGCCTTCACCCACACTGCCGCCGCAGCTCATAATTGCGTAGCGATCCTGAATATAGGGATAGGCATGGAACGAGACTGCTGTCACATCAAAGAATGCTTCATCCATTGCGCGCCGGTTCAGTGTCTCAATATCGCAGAGCGTGTGCTCAAAGCGATATCCCGGTACGCGTACTTTGTTTGTCGCCAGCCCATAGAACATGAAGGCATCATCCGAATCGGGGCTGTGTGCAATCGTGATCGTGCGAACTTTCTCGGTCAATCCAACCCCTGCATGCAATTCACTCACTGTTGCCATACTCCTCTCAAAATCCCGCCCGGTACCCGATGCCGGACCCATCATTGTCTCTGCTTGTTGGATGCGCAGCAGTTATTCCACGGCTCACAGCGCAGTTCTCCTGTCCTGCCATGTGCAACGAACCCAGATCTGTCCATTACGGGGTAAAACCCTTACCGCTGCGTGGTACGGACGCGCTGCCAGGAGCAGGCCAGCGTCGCCGCTGCCACGACCTTCACCGCATCTCCCGGCAGGAACGGCAGAACCGTATGTGCCAACAGCACGCTCAGTCCGGCATGGGTCAGCACCATCATCCACACTGCGCCCATTGCCAGCGTACCCAGGCTTCCCGCTGCGGTTATAGCCAATGTGCGGCCCATTCCCCGTGAACCGCGACGCCACAGCCAGGAAACCGCCATGGCCACCAGCGGATAACTCAGCAGATAGCCACCCGTCGGCCCCAGCAGCTGGGCCAGTCCGCCAAGCCCATGCGGCGTAAAGACCGGCAATCCCATCGCGCCTTCTGCCAGGTAGAGGAGCATCGTTGTTGTAGCCATCCCCGGCGACAGCATCAAACCCAGCAGTAGAACGGCAAACGGCTGCAGCGTCACCGGCACCGGCGTAAACCAGAGGGGAAAGGACACATGTGCACAGGCGGCAATCAACAGGGTCGCTGCCAGCACGGTTGCTGTCTTGCGTACCCGTTCCTCCAGAATCGGCAGGGCGCTCTCGGTAGTCTTCATCAATAGCCGCATGGCTTCTATCTCCGCTTCCGTTTTCATCCTGGTATACCCGATTCCAAGCCCATTCTCGTGGGTGGGGCCGGCAGCCGGGTGTCACCCTGAGCATACCAGAGCCTCACCCTGGTCGGGAGGCCAGTTTCAATCCGTCTTTGCCGGTCCGGTGGACTCCCGCACCACCAACTCCGGCTGCATAATGACCGCAGCAGCATAATCACCCTTGGGATTGCCGATCCTGTCCAGCAGCAGCCGTGCTCCGCGACGACCCATCTCCTGTAGCGGCTGTCGTACTGTCGTCAGACTGGGTGTAAAGAATGCTGCTGACTGGATATCGTCAAATCCCAGCACAGAAACATCGGTCGGCACGCGCAGCCCGGCCTCAGACAGTGCCCGGATTGCGCCAATCGCCGCAATGTCATTGAAGCAGAAAACAGCTGTGAACTCACGCGTCCTTTCTACCAGCTGCTTCATCGGCTCGTAACCAATCTCCGGCGACATCGGATGCAGTCCGGCCTTCATCTTCCAGCCTGTCGCATCAATGCGCAGCACCAGCGCCGGATCAATCTTCAGTCCCAGCGTCTTCGCAGAACGCTGTACTGCATCCCAGCGATATTCCGAGTCAGGAATGGCCTTCGGACCTCGCATGAAGGCAATCTTCCTGTGCCCCAGCTTCTGCAGATGCTCCAGCGCCAGAAATACTGCTCGCTCGTGGTCCAGCATTACGTTGGTCACATTGGGCTTGGAATCATGGGCAGAAATTGCCACAATCGGCAGACTGAGCTCAAAGGCCACCGGAGTGTTCAGCAGCAGAATCCCGTCCACGGCACGCTCCTGAAATAGCTTCGGATATTCCACCATCAGCTCTGGACGCCAATCATGACAGGCAGTGAAATAGAAGTATTGCGCCGCTGTCAGCTCGGCCACCACCCCACTCATTACGCGCGTAAAGTAGCCTTCGCTCAGGTCCGGTGCCAGCACTCCCACGCTCATGCTGCGATTCTGTCGCAGGGATCGTGCAAAGTAGTTTGGCCGATAATTTAGCTTCTGCGCCGCTTCCATCACACGCTTGCGCGTATCCGGGGGAATCGACTTCGCCGACGGGGAGTCATTCAGCACCAGAGAAACCGTCGTCTGTGACAGTTCCAGGTACTCAGCCAGCGTCTTCAGGTTCACATGCCCGGATTTGGGATTGCTCTTGATCTTTGGCATTTCCATTGTTTAGCAGATTCTGCCCAACTCACGGTAGGGATTTCGGCGGAAAATCCAAGTTTCTCTCCGCTCGTCAGCGTTTTCCCTCGCGTACGCTCTCCCATGCCTTGGCATACTTCCAGCTCACATAGACGGAGTGATACAGGTGGAACAGAAACCCTTCGCGACCATCCAAAAATCCCAGCCGGAACAGATAGTTTTTGGCGAAGGTCAGCGCCGGATTGACCACTCCCATTGCCAGAAACGCCGCCGTGCTCCGGTATCCGCGACCCTTGCGCAGCACCAGCGGCACACTCGCCGAGCTGTACCGGTTCATGTGCTCCAGATAGAGCGCCAGTGTCGGATACTGGTAGTGCAGCAGGTCGCCTTTCAGCCTGCCCTTCGGTCCGCTCCACTTCGGAGTCGCATGAGGTTCGGTGTCCTCCGGCAGCCGCGCCGTGCCACGACGAAACAGGCGCAGCTTGTAATCCGGATACTGCCCGCCATGCCGCATCCATCGGCCAAAGATCTGATTCCGCCGAGGCACCCACCACGCGTCAAACTTCGGCTCACCGGCCAGCAGCGCGCGAATCTCCGCGCCCAGTTCCGGCGTTATCTCCTCGTCGGCATCGAGAGAAAAAATCCAGTCCCCCGTGCATTTGTCGATTGAGGAGTTCATCTGCGGCCCATATCCCTTCCATGGCTCGCGATAGATCTTCACGCCGAACTCTTCGGCAATCTCCAGTGTTCCATCCGTAGAGCCGGAGTCCACCAGCACAATCTCGTCAGCCCAGCGCACACTCTCCAGCACCCGACGCATGGTCGCCGCTTCATTGCAGGCCAGCAGTGCAATCGAGAGTTTCATGGAGGTCTCAGCGATAGTTCAGGTGGTCGTCAATCAGTCGCTTCACCAGTGGCGTCAGCGTCTCACCGGTCTTCGCCAGCACAAATCCTTCCGTTGCCAGGTCGAGCTTGAAGCTCGTATTCCGCGCCGAAATCCATATCTGACGCACCGGCGTATTCGGTGTAATCACGAACTTGCCCGCCGGCTTTTCAAACACCACATACAGCGCTCCAGCCTGCTCTTCCACCTCAAACGCGCCGTCTTCCTCCGCTTCAATCAGTTCCTGCTTCAACTCTTCCATCGCTTCGTCGGCAGCGCGGCGAAACAAACCCTCGTCCATCATCGGCTCGCTCATGCGCCTAGTGTAACAACTGCGCCCAATGGCAAGCTGTAACGCATGACTCCTCTGCAACCTGCAAATTGAGCCAGAATGACTCAGAAATCATGGTCTTAAGGTGTAGAATTGCGCAAACCCGATCACTGGAGCATAACAATGAAGGAAAAAGCACTGATTCGCGGGCTGAGCGGAGTGATCATCCTGGGCGGAGTTGGACACGCAGCCGGGTCATGGTTTGACTATTCGGGCAAGCCAGAGATCATGCTATGGTCACTTTGCACTGCCTTGTTCATGTTTTTGCTCGGAGCGGTAAACTGGCTCAGAGCGACTCGGATGAAGGATCGGCCGCTTGCTTGGATTGCCTTGACATTCAATCTCGCATGGCTGGCTGCCTGCGTTCAGTTTATCCATATCTTCCACAATCCGCTTGATCCTCGCGTGGATATGTTCATGATCGTCACTCTGGCATTGATCGGAACAATCTTCCGTTCCCTCGTTCAGTCGCGATCCTAGGGCATGGATTCTCCATAAATCTACAGCCCACTTTGACCTGTTTCTGTCCAACTCCTCGGGCCGGGAAGGCAGGTTGGATCGAATTTACAGAAGCATCGGGACTATTCGCTTACTTGCCACGTGTCTAACTTTCTCTATCTCCCATCAAAATTTCTGATTAGCCCACCGCGCCGTGCGCAGGATAAGGTATCAGCAAGTCAGGTCTAGCTTCCCAGCCTGCATCCCACAGTTTTCGATTGGAGTCCATCGCATGAGTCAGCCTTCCGCACCTTCGCGTCGTGGTTTTCTTGGACAGGCCGCCATCGGCGTTGCCGCCGCACTGGTCGCCGCCGCACCTGCCCAGTCCCAGATCGTCTGGCAGCAGGATCAGTGGAAGTTCCCTGAGTTCGACGGAATTCTCCACTCCAAGCGTCGGATTCGCCTGGTCGCCGAATGCAACGTGATCAATGATGGCGAGGTGCTTGGTGCGGTGCGCAACGCCTTGAACGCAATGCACTACGGCTTCGGCGTTCCCAACAGTGAGATTCAGGTGGCCGCCGCGCTCCATGGTCCTGCCAATCTGCTCAACTACGACGATTTCATCTGGGAAAAATACAAGGTCGGCGAGTGGCTCAAGGTCGAAGATCCGGAGACCGGCAAGCCCGCTGTTCGCAACATCTACTTCCCCAGCAAATCCGGTCTTCACTACACCTCCACCGATCCCAACAACCCCGGCTCGGCGGAAATGGACGCCTCGATTCAGGGACTTCAGGCGCGTGGCGTCACCTTTCTCAGCTGCCACATGGCCACCGAGGCGCAGGCGCGAGTGCTCATTCGCCGCTTCAGCCTGAAGGCTCAGCCGGAGGAGATTGTCCATGAGATGCTCGCGCACACCGTCCCCGGAGTCATTGTCGTTCCCGGCGTCGTCGGCACCGTCACCATGCTCCAGTCCGTCGGTCACTACAGCTATCTGAAGATCGTCTGAACCGCTGTCAACTCGCAGCTTTGGGAAGGGAAACCATGAAACTGATCCATCTGCTCGCGGCAGCCTGCCTGGCTGCCGCGCCCATCCTACTCGTCGCGCAGCAGCCGCTGCTGCCGCCTTCCCCACAATCGTCCAAGCCGCTGCCGCCCTGGTCGGCCGGCCACAACGATCCAGCCGCCTCGCG
>JAKBAG010000194.1 GCA_021809235.1 Acidobacteriota bacterium | reverse complement strand
ATTGATGCCTCCACCGGTCGCATTCTCGCCATGGTGAATCAGAAGATTGCCCTCTCGCCGGGGGCTGAACCGTGCTCCACGATCAAGCTGACCGTCGGTATGGCTGCCTTGTCGGAAGGGTTGATTACGCGCGATACGATGGTCAATCTGGGCGGATTTCGAATGAATTTGACCGAAGCCCTGGCACACTCCAACAATTTGTATTTTGAGGAGATGGGCCGCGAGCTTGGATTCGCGCGAGTCCATCGCTACGCACGGATGTTTGGCCTGGGCGAGCTGGCAGGGTACAGGATTGCCGGCGAGCAGCTGGGCACCTATCCTGACCACGAGATTCCCGCTTCAGAAGGTGGCGTGGGCAGAATGTGCAGCTTCGGACAGGGAGTCTCCCTGACGCCGCTGCAACTGGGCGCTTACGTGGCAGCGATAGCCAACGACGGAACGCTGTACTATCTGCAACATCCGACATCACCTCAGGAGATTGCCTCATTTCGCCCTCGTGTGAAGCGTGTGTTGCCCATTGCGCGCTTCATCCCGGATATGCAGGATGGCATGGCTGGTTCTGTGGAATATGGGACGGCACGCTCTCTGCGGGCCAGCTTTCATGAGTTGCCAGTCTTTGGAAAGACGGGCACCTGTTCGGATCAGGGTACGCGATTTGGCTGGTTTGCATCCTATTCGGATACGCCACGGGGCACCATGGTGACCGTCTTTTTACTGGAGGGTGGGCGCGATCTCTATGGCCCTCTGGCAGCCGGTCTGACGGGAAAGTTCTATCGCGCGCTCTGGGATAGTCATTATTTTGATAACTCAGCCCCGCTGGAGGCCATAAACGCCACGGGCGCCGCTACCCACCCCGGCCGCTAAGCTCGGGAATTCTGGCACAGATTCGAGAGAAATCCCCGATTTTCAGCATTCGTGTATCTTTGTCTGCATCGGTGCATCCTAAGCTCAGACAAGCTTTCTGAGTTGTCGATTCAGCCGGAGCATTTCTCGATGGGCCTGCCTACTACAATCCTTATTTCCTATGGCTATCTGCTCCTGTTTGGCTGGGTCCTGCTGGAGCAGTTGGGTCTTCCTGTTCCGGCCACGCCCGTTCTGCTGGCAGCCGGTGCCTTGTCCGTTACCGAGCATATGCACTTTGCGCTCGCGTTCTTCGCGGGAGTGGCAGCCTGCATGGTTGCAGATGTCAGCTGGTTTTTCCTGGGCAAACGCTACGGGCATCATCTCCTGCGGCTGGTCTGCAAATTCTCGCTGGAGGCCACCACCTGCGTGCGCCGCACCCATGAATCCTTTGGGCGGCGCGGTGCGTGGACTCTGCTGTTTGCCAAGTTTGTGCCGGGTTTGTCGATTGTCGCTCCACCCGTGGCTGGCCAGACCGGAATGCGTTTTCGTCGGTTCCTGCTTTTCGATGTAGCCGGAGCCTCCATCTGGGTACTGACATTGCTGCTGGGCGGTCGCCTCTTCGGCGATCTGCTTATGCACGATCCCACAGTACTGGATCGCGTGGGACATGTGGCCGGGGCGCTGCTTCTTCTTGGCATCCTGTTGTTCCTTGGCTCACGCATCTGGCGCAGAGAGTCGCTGCTGCGGCGCCTGCGCACGGCGCGTCTGGAACCGGACGTGCTGAAGACCATGATGGACGATGGTCATCCGGTGTACGTGGTGGATTTGCGTCACCCACTGGAGGTCATCTCCGATCCGTTCACCGTGCCGGGAGCCATGCGTCTTTCACCGGATCAAATCACAAGCCGTAGCATGGAGATTCCCCATGATCGGGATGTGGTGCTTTTCTGCACCTGCCCCAGTGAGACGACCGCCGCTAAAACAGCCATGGCCCTGCATCGGCAGGGGATTGAGCGGGTGCGTCCGCTGCGTGGAGGCTTCGATGCCTGGAAGGATATGGGCTACCCGCTGGAGCCGGTCGAGTTGTCTTCCCTGGAAACGATTGCGTCCTGAGGCCCGCGGCACCGTGCCACTCTTCCTCTGCCCTCGCTACACTGGAGAGAGAAGGCTGTGATGACCGGAGGGGTATGTGGCTTATCAGGATCTGAGGCAATGGATTGCAAAGCTGGACAGTGCCGGGGAGCTGCTTCGGGTACAGGAACCAGTTTCCCCGCGGCTTGAGATCACTGAAATCACCAATCGCGTCAGCAAGGCTGGCAGCGGCGTACGCGACGTTCCCGGTGCCCAGGGATGGGCTGCTGGCGGACCGGCGCTGCTCTTTGAAAACATCTTAGGGCATCCTGGCCATCGCGTCTTCATTAATCAGTTTGGATCGGAGCGACGGATGGCGATGTCGCTCGAAGTGGATCGACTGGATGCCATTGCCGAGCGAATTGAAGCGCTCATGCACCTGAAGGCGCCCGAAGGAATTCTGGACAAGCTGAAGATGCTGCCACAGCTGGGAGCGTTGACCAGTGCCTTCCCGAAGACCATTTCAGCGAAAGATGCCCCGTGCAAGGAAGTCATCCTGCGCGAGGGATTCAATCTGCTGGACTTTCCTGTACTCACCTGCTGGCCTCATGATGGAGGTCCGTTCATCACTCTTCCCTGTGTCCATACGCGCGATCCCAAGACAGGCCGTCGCAATGTGGGCATGTATCGGATGCAGGTCTATGACGGGCAGACAACCGGTATGCACTGGCAGCGGCAGAAGGTGGCTGCGGAGCATTACCGGCAGGGGCTGCGCGCGGCTGCGACAGCAGAATCCGGAAACGCCGGCGCTGCACGCGTAGCTGCCATGGCAGAGACAATGGGCGGCGCCTATGCCCTGCCGTCCGCGTCGGGCGGATTGCCGCAGGTGAGCTTCGGCAATCTCAGGGGATCACGCATGGATGTGGCGGTGGCCATCGGTACCGATCCGGCAACCACATTTTCTGCCATAGTGCCGGCACCGCCGGAGGTAGAGGAGTTTCTGATTGCCGGCTTCCTCCGCGGAAAGCCGTTGGAACTGGTGCAGTGCGAGACTGTGGATCTGCAAGTTCCCGCGCATGCGGAGATTGTGCTCGAAGGCTATGTGGAGCTTGGAGAATTGCGCACCGAAGGCCCGTTCGGCGATCACACCGGCTTCTACACGATGCAGGATGCCTATCCTGTCTTTCATCTGACGTGCATAACGCATCGCAGACATCCCATCTACGCTGCCACCATCGTGGGCAAGCCTCCGATGGAGGATGCCTGGATGGGCAAGGCGGTCGAGCGAATTTTCCTGCCCATGATGCGGATGACAATCCCTGAGATTGTCGATGTGTGCCTGCCACCGGAGGGCGTGTTTCACAACCTGATGATTGTCTCGATCCGGAAAAGTTATCCCGGCCAGGCGCGCAAGGTGATGCACGCGATCTGGTCGCTTGGTCAGGCGATGTTTACCAAGTGCATTGTGGTTGTGGACGAGGACTGCGATGTGCAGGATTTGGGCGAGGTGGTGCTGCGCACCACCAATAACATTGATCCGGAACGCGATATCCAATTTACGATGGGTCCGGTGGATTCGCTCGATCATGCCTCGCGCCTGCCGAATTACGGCTCGAAGATGGGGATCGATGCCACCCGCAAATGGGCCGGCGAAGGATTTACCCGGCCATGGCCGGAGATGCTTACGATGGATGCCACTACGCGGGCACGGGTGGACAGCATCTGGGAGCGGCTAGGGATTGATCGCTGAGTCGAGTGGGCGTTACGGAGTGCACGCGGCTGCAGGCAGCACCATTGCTGTACAGTGCCCCACTTCGATGCGGGGTGCTCCCGGTCTTTCCGCCACTGCGCGCACCGTAACCTCATCGCCATCCTCAAGAAAATCGCGCACTTCGCCGGTGGGGAGCTGAAGTTTGCCGCGGGTGGCCTGCAGCTCCAGCAGGCAGCCTTCACTGCCTGCATCCGGGCCGGAGATGGTGCCGGTAGCCAGCAGGTCTCCCGGGCGCAGATTGCAACCATTACTGGCGTGATGCGTGATAAGTTGACGCAGGCTCCAATACAGTGAGCGCAGATTGGAACGGCTGATCTCCAGCGGCGAGATTCGCTCATCGCGCATCTTGGCAGAGCAAAGAGAAACGCTGACTGTCAGGTGAATACCATCCGTGGCGCATGAGCTGGAACGCAGATAGGGCAGTGGTTCCGGATCTCCGGCTGTGCGCTCCGGGCCTGGTACGCGATAGGATTCGAGCGCTGCCAGCGGCACAATCCAGGGCGAAACCGATGTGGCAAAACTTTTTGCAAGAAAAGGTCCCAGTGGCTGATACTCCCAGCTTTGCAAGTCACGCGCCGACCAGTCATTAAGCACACACAGCCCGAAGATGTGCGATTCGGCAGAATCAACAGGAATGGGGGTACCCAAAGGATTTCCCTCGCCGATATACACGCCGATCTCAGCTTCATAGTCCAGCCGCGCTGAGGGAGCAAATTCCGGTTTGTCCCCCACGCGTTTTTGCTGTCCCCATGGCCGGTGGATTGGAGTGCCGCTGAGCACAATCGAAGAGGCGCGACCGTGATAGCCGATGGGAACCCAGGGATAGTTCGGCAGCAGTGGATTGTGCGGCCGGAAGAGCTGTCCAACGCGGCGCGCATGATGCATCGAGGCATAAAAATCGGTATAGTCCCCGATGGCGGCTGGGAGCACAAAGCGAATCTCCGACTGCCACTGGAGCAGCATTTCCACCTGTGACCGTGCGGCGATAGACACTCGATCTGTCGTGTCCTCTGCAAGGAATTCCGTAATGCAATCCCGCACGGATTGCCAGGCGGTGGGCCCAAGTGCCATCAGGTCATTCAGCGTCTGTGCACGACAGGCTGCTTGAACAGCATCGGAGAGAGAGCAAAGCAGCCCGCTTTCGACGCAGGCATGGAGATCCAGCACCTGATCGCCAATGCCAATCCCGATATGTTCACCGGCGTTCGTGCTGAAGACACTCCACGGAAGGCTGAGGAGCGGGAATCCACAGTCGGGATCATTGGCGGATGCGATCCAGCTTCGTCGATCAGAGGACATGGGGATCCTGTCAGTGCGCTGCATTACTGGGAGGAGTGAAGTGCTTCTTCAACCCCTGCCAGCACTCATAATATTCGTGCTGCAGGATATGGGTCTCCATTGCCCAGCGCGTGGGACGCAACACAAGTTGCGTCTCGAACATGAATGCCAGCGTATTGTCGAGGAATTGCGGCTTCAGCTCTGCTTCCGAGGCTTTGGCAAAGGTTTCTGCATCCGGACCATGCCCGGCCATGCAGTTATGCAGGCTCATGCCTCCAGGTACAAATCCTTCTGCTTTGGCATCGTAGGCGCCAAAGATCAGTCCCATGCATTCATTCATCAGATTACGGTGAAACCACGGAGGACGGAAGGTATGCTCGGCCACCATCCAGCGTGGCGGAAAGATGACAAAATCACAGTTGGCCGTTCCAGCTATCGTGGATGGCGCGCTGAGCACGGTGTAAATTGAAGGATCGGGATGGTCAAAGGAGACGGAATTGATGCACTGAAACAGAGCGAGATCGTACTTGTACGGCGCATAGTTTCCGTGCCAGCCCACCACGTCCAGCGGCGAGTGGTCGATCTCCGCCTCCCACAGATTGCCTAGAAATTTTGAGGTGATGCGGAAGCTTCCGTCC
>JAKBAG010000193.1 GCA_021809235.1 Acidobacteriota bacterium | reverse complement strand
ACACACTCCAGCAACTGGAATCCTCTGCTGCTTTCCGGTGGCAGATCATCGACATCGACACGGATCCCATGCTCCAGCAGCGCTTCAACGAAGAGGTCCCGGTTGTTTTCATCGACGGTCGCAAGGCCTTCAAATATCGGATGGAGCCGCAGCAGTTCCTGCGCGTTCTCGCAAGTCGTAAGCTGCCTGTTGAGCCACCTCTCGGCTAATTCGCTGTAGCTTCGGCCTGCACCTCGTCCACGATCTGCCGCACTGTTTCCAGAGCCGCGGCGGCAATTTCCGGTGACAGCTCCATCCCGATCTTCTGTAACGGATCAATCGTGATCGCATACAGCGTGATTTCGCGCTCGCCCTCTGTCAGGTGAAATACATCCAGCAGGTCCTTGATGCCTACATCGTGTGCCGTCAGCGTGGGCGGATAGTCGCGCGTAAAGCGTGGTGTCGTCCTGCGGATCGTCCCGATTGGATGGGCATCTGCGCTGGCGTCAATCAGCACAATGCGCCCGGCCTGCTGCATCGGCTCCAGCAGGATGAATCCACCGGTTCCACCATCCAGGCATTCCACATGCTCGGGTAGTGCATGGCTCTGGACCTGGCGCACGACATGCACGCCCACGCCTTCATCACCCATCAGCACATTGCCCACACCCAGAATCAGCGTTTGTCCGCCGTTGCGCTTCACTGCTTCTCCCGCTCAAACTTCCAACCACCTACAATCGAAGAGATCGTTCCGCGACCCTCCAGATAGTCGTGATAGAAGGATAGATATACATGCACGATGATGAAGACCACAAAGAACCATAGCACCAGATGATGCACATACCGTACATTCATCTCGCCCCCCATCAGGGGCACAATCCAGTGAAACAGATGCGGAAACCAACTAGCACTCATCGAGGAATAAAGCGCAAATCCGGTAATCGACTGCACGGCAAAGGCAACAAAAGTCATCAGATACACCAGCGAAGCTACACTGTTGTGGCCCAGAGATAGATTCCCATGCAGCTTCACCTGTAGCACGTCCGTCTTGATGACATCCACAATCTCCTTCCGCTGGGCGGCGGTAAACGGAAAGAAGTTCTTCCAGTTCGCATACTCGTTCCCGACAAATCCCCAGTAAATTCGAACCAGAAAATTGAAGAAGTACACAAAAGCGCACAAAAAGTGAACAAAGCGTATGCTGCCGAACCAGTAGAGTTGCCATGCCTCTGGGGCAGTTGTTATACGAATCGGTGCGCCGATCAGGTAGCCCGTTCCGCATAGCCCCACCATGCACACCGCATTGATCCAGTGGTAGGAGCGAACTGGAAACTCCCACACATACACCCGACGATACTCCGCCGGATGTCCTGCATGGGCTGTGCTTTGTGTTGTCGCCATCTGCGATCTCATCCTGTCCGCTCCTTTCCTGTCTTCCCCTGTTTGTGCTACTCCACATGAACCTGGTGCAGATGCTTGCCTTCCGTGTCATATAAATGCACAGCGCATGCCAGGCAGGGATCAAACGAATGGATCGTGCGCAGAATCTCTACCGGCTGTTCCAGGTTCTTCACTGGTGTCCCGATCAGCGAGGCCTCAAACGCGCTACGCATCTGGTTCACGTCCCGCGGTGAACCATTCCATGTCGTCGGAACCACTAACTGGTAATTGTCAATCCGACCATCGCGGATCCGTATCCAGTGCGCCAGCGCTCCGCGTGGAGCTTCTACCAGACCTACGCCTTCGGCCTGTATCGGCCATGACGAAGGTTCCCACTTCTCGTTATTGAAGGTCGATACCTGGTTCGTCATCACCCGCTGCATCAGCTCCCCATAGAACTCTTTCAGCCAGTCCACTGCCAGCTTTGCATCCAGTCCGCGAGCAGCCGTCCGCCCCAGCGTACTGAACAGTGCGCCCTGCGGAGCCTGCAGTCGCCCCAGAGTGTCCTTTACCAGTTCCTGAACGTCCGTGTGTCCTGCCGCATAGCTCACAATCAGCCGGGCGAGCGGACCCACTTCCATTGGCTGCTCCTTCCAGCGCGGTGTCTTCAGGAACGAATATTTCTCATATCCCTCAAGCGTGGTGAACGGCGGCTTCGGTCCGGCATACTGAATGTTCGTTTCACCTGCCCACGGATGGAGTCCCACATGTTCGCCCTCGCTATACGCATACCAGGAGTGTGCAATGTACTCCTTGATCTCCTGTGAGTCACGAGGATTCACAGGATGCACTGTCGTCAGATCCCGATTCAGCACCACACCCCGCGCATACTTGAACTTATCCGGGTTCCCGTATCCCTGCGTCGGAAACTCTCCATAGCTCAAATAGTTCGTAAGCCCACCACCAATCTCTGTCCAGTCCTTGTAGAAGCTAGCCACCGCCAGCAGGTCGGGCAGATACACCTGATGCACAAACTCGTCCGCCTGATCAATCAGTGACTTCACTAGATTTAGCCGCTCCGAGTTGATTGCATTGACTTCTTCAATATTGATCGAGCACGGAACCCCGCCCACCAGAAAATTCGGATGCGGATTCTTCCCGCCAAACACAGCATGAATCTTCACAATCTCCTTCTGCCACTCCAGCGCGTCCAGATAGTGGGCAACCGCCAACAGATTCGCCTCCGGCGGCAGCTTGTACGCCGGATGCCCCCAGTATCCATTCGCAAAAATTCCCATTCCAGAGTTGGCAAAGGTTGTGATCTTCCTCTGCACGTCCATAAAATGCGACGGTGTATTCTTGTCCCACTGGGACAGTGACTGTGCCAGCGTTGCCGTCTTCACCGGATCGGCCTTCAGCGCATTCACAATATCCACCCAGTCCAGTGCGTGCAGATGATAAAAATGCACCACATGATCCTGCACATACTGCGTCGTCTGCATGATGTTACGGATCAGTTCTGCGGTATGCGGAACAGTGGTGCCAATTGCATCCTCCACCGCCCGTACACTGGCAAGCGCATGGATGCTTGTACACACGCCGCACACCCGTTCGGTGATTGCCCACGCATCCCGCGGATCGCGCCCCTGCAGGATCTTTTCCAGACCCCGAACCATTGTGCCTGCACTCCACGCATCGGTGATCACGCCGTTTTCCACTGTTGCCTCAATGCGCAGATGGCCTTCAATTCGCGTGATCGGATCCACCACAATTCTCGTCGCCATTATTTCTCTCCTGCCATTCCTGTGCTAAACTTCCGGCTGATCATCCTCATGCACTTCGGAGATGATCTTCTTCTTGCGGACGTTGGTCATCACCGCATGCGCGGCCACGCCGGCCAGCGTCACCAGCCCCACCGCTGCGCCCACAGTGTCCGCCGTGGACTCAATCCCGAATCCCGGGAATGACGGCAAATGCTGATAGAACGGTCCCTTGTCCCAGAAGCCCGCTTCACTGCATCCAATGCATCCATGCCCGGACTGGATCGGATAGCTTGTACCTTCGTTCCACTTCACTACCGAGCACGCGTTATATGTCACCGGTCCCTTGCATCCCACCTTGTACAGGCAGTAGCCCTTGCGTGCATTCTCATCATCAAAGCTCTCCACAAACAGACCGGCATCGTAGTTTGCGCGCCGATAGCAGGTGTCATGTACTCGCCGTGAGTAGAACTCCTTCGGTCTTCCCTGATCGTCCAGCGAGGGAATCTGCCCCAGTACCACCAGATGCGTTACTACCGCCATCATCACGTCGGCAATTGGTGGGCAGCCCGGTACATTGATTACCGGCACATCCACCAACTTCTGGATCGGCGTAGCCCCGGTGGGGTTTGGCTTCGCCGCTTGAACACAACCATTCGAAGCACAACTGCCCCAGGCAATTACCGCAGCAGCATCCTTGGCCACCTCGTGCAGAATCGACTCCGCCGTGCGACCTCCGATCATGCAGTAGACCCCGTCATCGTGTAATGGCACTGCACCTTCCACCAGCACAATGTACTTGCCCTTGTTGTTCTGGATTGTGTCGTTCAGGCACTTTTCCGCCTGGAATCCCGACGCTGCCTGCAGCGTCTCTGTGTAGTTCAACGACAGCACGTCCAGCAGCACATCGGCCACAATCGGGTGCGAGGCGCGCAGAAACGATTCACTGCAACAGGTGCATTCCTGGAAATGCATCCACACCACCGGCGGCTTGGCTTTGCGGTCAAACGCAGAAACTACCTCACCCACGCCTTCGCGTCCCAGCCCCGCCATGGTTGCGGCCACGGCACAAAATTGCAGGAAATCTCGCCGACTGTAGCCCTTCGACTGCATGGAACCCCATATAGACTGCGACGCGTTCCCCATACCCACCTCTCAGGATTCTTGTTACTTCCGCTCCTGCTGCCTCATCCCTGTGTTGAAGGCGGCAGTCGATCCGCTGCAACGGTAGGCCTGTTCGTCTTCACTGCGATGTGACATGCATCACTCCATCCTGTGCGGCGGAATCTCCTCGCGGCTCTGGAGCCTGCTTGCAACCACCGCCTGCCCATAGCTCAATCCACCATCCCCTGGACTGGTCTGTCGCGGAATCAGCACCTCGCAGCCCATCTGCTGTAGCCGCTCCACCATCCAGCCCGTAAGCAGTCGATTGTGTAGGCAGCCCCCTGACAGACAGACCAGACGCAATCCGCTTCGATCCATTGCATCCCGGACTAACTCCGCAAATCCCTCCACCACCCAGCGATGGAAGCGCGTCGCAATCACCGCCACGTTTACACCGGCTAGTTTGTCCGCCAGCACAGCCTCCAACAGCTCGCCGCTGTCCAGCACAATGGTTCCTTTATCCTCGACACGTCTCAGCACTATTGGATAGCAGCTTTTCCTCGATACATCCGTCACTGCCTCCAGTTCCACAGCCGCCTGCGCCTCATAGTCCACCCGGTGTCGCTCCATCGCCACTGCGGCCACTGCATCAAACAACCTTCCCAGACTCGACGTCCAAGGTCCCGATCGTCCGGCCACAATCTGTGTCAGCAGCCGTTCGACCTCCGGCTTCAGGAGTCCGCAGCGTCGCAGCACGTCGGCCTCTACTCGCATTGCCAAACCACCCAGAGCCATTCGCCACGGCTCGCGAATCGCCATCTCTGAGCCTGGCATAGGTATAGGCTTCAAATGTCCTCGCCGAGTGAATCCTCGCAGGTCAAACTCCAACAGTTCACCGCCCCAAATACTGCCGTCGGTCCCATATCCGGTCCCATCCAGCGCCAGTCCCAGCGCCCGGTCACTGCGCCCATACTCGGCCAGGCATCCGGCCAGGTGTGCATGGTGATGCTGTACTGCTATTCGGGGCAGGGAATGGCTACGGGCATACCCAATAGCCCACAGCGTCGTCGTGTACTCCGGATGCAGGTCATGCGCCACTACCTCCGGCGTCATCGCAAACGTACGTTGCAGATGATCCAGAGCCTCCTCGAAAAAATCCAGCGATTGCGGCGAATCCATGTCGCCGATATGCTGGCTCGTATACGCTTTGCCGTCCTTGGTCAGGGTCAGCGTGGATTTCATCTGCCCGCCCACAGCCAACACGCATCCGGCACTGCCGCCATAAGGAAGCCGCACCGCCCGCGGAACAAACCCGCGCGCCCGCCGCAAAAACTGAGCCTTCCCCGCCACCACCGCTACCACAGAGTCATCACAACGCTG
>JAKBAG010000192.1 GCA_021809235.1 Acidobacteriota bacterium | reverse complement strand
GGACACTATTTCCAGCCGGCACCTGTAGAAACAGTCTCCAGTGGTCTGCTGAACTACGTGACCCATCAACCCGGAGAAAATACCTTCGTTCCGCTACCCTCCGAGCGCGACGAAGAGCATCAATTTGGCATTCAGATTCCTGAGTGGGGATGGCTGCTCGATATCGATACCTTTGCCACCCGGATCAACAACTTTCTCGATCACTCCAACGTGGGAGAATCCAATCTCTACTTTCCCATCTCCGTCGACGGAGCCCTGGTGCGGGGTTGGGAGATGACTCTGCACTCGCCCGTCGTCCAGCACCGCGGGCAGTTTTATGTGACGTACTCCAACCAGATTGCCGAAGAACGCGGGCAAATTACCGGGGGCTTCGCCTGCTCCATTCCCAGCGACCCGTCCTGCAACATCGGGCAGGCCTATGTTCCGGTGGATCACGATCAGCGCGACACGCTCAATACCGGCTTCACACTGCAGCTTCCCGCTACGGCATGGATTGCCTCGAACGTGTACTACGGCTCCGGCCTGCACAACGGTCTGGCCGGTGCCAACATCGGGCCCTATAACGCGAACTACCTGCCCGCGCACACAACCTTCGATCTCTCCGGAGGCAAAAGCTTCGGGGATCGCTGGCGCGCATCAGCCACCATTGTCAATGTCACCAACCATCGCGTCTTGCTGGATAACTCCGTCACCATCGGCGGATTCCACTACAACGATCCGCGCATGATCTACGGCGAGCTACGCTACCGCTTCCACTTCTAACCCAAACCGTGAAGATGATGATTCAGAATGTCGCCCGCAATCATCGCCAACGTAAGCAGGGAACTGTAGAGCTGGATTCGCTGGGTTAACCGTTCACGTGCCGATAGCGGTCGCATCCTCCAGCGCGCAGCAGGAGCCTGCCTTTGCCGCCTGGCATAGAAGTACATGCTCAGGTTCAGCAGAGACAACGCAATGGCAACGCTGTAAAACGAGAATCGGATCGCGGGCTGGTGGTAATACTCAAACGGCCGGGCACATGTGGCGGCAAAGACCGCCAGTCCACCAATCGCAATGCGATAACCGCTCAGCGTGATGAAAAACGCGCAGGGCACCACCTGTGTGGCAGTAGCCACAAACGGGCACCAGGCCAGCAGGCTGCGCAGCTTCTGCCGGTTGACTTCGATCGGTGGATTGTCTGCGAGAGTCGGATTGCTTTCCATTCCGGAATGGCCCCTGAATCGTAGATTTCCTGTTTCTTCTTTCCTGGCTTCTTTGCTTCCCTGAGAGTCTCACCTGCGTGCTATTTTGCAATGGACTGCGCCCGGGAACAAACAGCCACGCAAACTATACAACATCCCTCCGGACAATATCATGAATTGGAGTTCCATCACGGAACTGTCCGCCGGCTGCCCAAGCCACTCCGACCACTTTTGCTCTACTATCCGCATAGTCTCAGGGGAGCAGCAGCAGCTTGCCTGTGGTGCGCCGCGAGGCAATATCCATCAGTGCCTGTCGGGCATCAGCCAGCGGGTAACTGTGCTCCATACGCAGAGCGAGTTTGTTCCCAGCCACCGATTGCAGCACCTCGCCTGCTCGCCACTCCAGCTCCTCGCGAGTCTGCACATAGTGCGCCAGCGTTGGACGCGTCAAAAACAGCGATCCCTTGGTATTCAGCAGAATCGGATCAAACGGCGGAACAGCACCGCTCGAAGCACCATACAGAGCCAGCATGCCGCGCGGCCGCAGGCAGTCCATGCTTCCGGCAAAGGTCGTCTTACCCACCGAATCGTAGACCACATCCACGCCCCTGCCACCTGTCAGCTCGCGGGTCGCCGCTACAAAGTCTGTCTCGGTATACAGAATCACCTCGTCAGCACCGGCCGCGCGCGCCAACTCAGCCTTGGCCTGTGTGGATACCGTAGCAATCACCCGCGCTCCACATTGGCTGGCCATCTGGGTCAGCAGCAGACCCACGCCACCAGCCGCGGCATGCACCAGCGCCACATGCCCGGGCTGCAGCGCAAAGGTGGATCGGGCCAGATAATGCGCCGTCAACCCCTGCAGAAAGACCGCCGCCGCCTGCTGCAAGCCGAGTGCCTGCGGCACATGCACCAGTTGCGCCGCAGGTACCAGCGCATACTCGGCATAAGCCCCCATCACCGCCGCTGAGACCACACGATCTCCCGGAGCAAATCCGGTGACACCCTTACCCACCTCTGCCACCGTACCGCTTGCCTCCATCCCCAGCGTGAACGGAAGCTTCGCCGGGTAGCGGCCATCGCGATAGTAGTTTTCGATGTAGTTGACGCCGATAGCCGCAATCTTGACCAGCACCTGGCCAGCTTGAGGAACCGGCACCGGTAGCTCTACCTCCTGCACCACATCAAAATCGCCAATCGCATGGATCTGGATCGCCTTCATCGTGCCTCGCTCCTGCAGCCTTCACCCGCTGTGTTTTCTATTGTATGCAGCCGCACTGCCTCGCCGGACAAACAATGCAAGGTCCGGAAACTGGAGACCAGTAGCTCACGAACCTCTCAACTTCGCAGAATAGCTTCACACTCGCAACCCTATCCGTCTGCCGGAGTGGGAACAGGCCTTAGTAGGTGTGGCTCAAAATATCGGGAGTGGGAAATACAGCACTGCTGCGACGGATATTACCAGCTGATCCGATACCGGAAAGCGTGAATCCCCACAGCAACTCTGACTCGTCGCGCAGCGAACCCAGGGCAAAACGTCGATATCCTACATTCAGACCACAGCAGTTCCAGTTATAGATTGCCTGCACGCCACTATACTGCAGTTGACTCTGCGTAAAGTCATAGCTGGCATTCACGCCCAGGCTGAAACCTGCATCCGAGGGTTTGCCGTAGTAGAGAAACGGCGTGAATTCATGGCTTTGCACCACGGAAGCCGATGCACCCGATTCGTCGACCGCATTCAGAAGAGCCTGTCCGGCACCCAGCGTCATCCGGCCAAAGCTGTAGCCCGCGTACAGATTGTTTGCACCAAAGCGGCCTGCCTTTGTGTCGTAATCCATATCCCACTCGATGCGCATATTGGGAATCGCCTCGAAGCGGATACGGGACAGGATGGGGGCAATATTTCGAGGGCTGGTCAGGAAGGCAATCCCGGTCAGATCCAGCGTAGAGTCAAAAACATTCCGTCGGTTGGGAATCAATGCTCCACCGAAAGTCGGATTGAAGAAGAACTTCTGCGCGATCCACCAGCTTGCCCACTCCCGCTGCGGTTTCGGGCAGGGGGTCAATGTGTTGGTACACACATTCGGATGCGTTGACCGCAGGTAGAAACGCTGGGTCAGGGCAAAGCCAGCCTCATTCGTATCCACCGCAATATCGGTCGTGTCAAACAGCAGCGTATTCGGCTCGGAATGAATTCCAGCCACATAGCGATAGAACAGTTGCGGCTCAATCACGTGGCGCAGTTCGCGCCGGAAATAGGGCAGCAGAAAATCCCGTTCCACCGCCGGAGGCCGCAGATCCAGCGCAAACTCTGCGTCCGTTCGCGTTAGAGGATCATGGCTCACGTAGGGAACACCCCCATAGTGCGTTCCTGCCAGGTCTGGCGTCTGGCTGCCGGAGTACTGCGTCAGTCGCAGTGCGGCTGATGGCACCAGATTCCACTCGCCCAGATGCAACGGCCACAGCAGGTGGGGATAGAGATCGAGTCGGCCCACATTATGCGAGTGGAAGTTTGGCTCCGAGCGGCTGAAATCTCCCACCGAACTGCCTATCCCCCAGGCAAGCTGTGTGCCTCCGATCGGCTGATCGATCACGTCCCAGCGAATGTTGGGTAGCGCCAGAGTCCGCACCTCCGGAACCGTCAGCACGGGAGCACCGCTGGCATTGCCTGAGGCTCCATAGCTTTCAAATCGCTGCAATCCAGCCGTCAGTACGCGACCATGATGGTCCGCCGTCAGCGCCACATCACTCAGCACCTCGGAACTGGTCGCCTGTGCCAGATTTTCATCAAAGGCCAGCCGAAAGATATAGCTCGACAGATATTCGGCATTGCCGGCCACGCGTATATGCTCGGTCAGGTCACGACGGCCCCAGGCCTGTACATCCGTTCCGCCTTGTCGCACCCGAGTCGGCACGGTATTGCCCGGCAGCAGTTCTTCAATACCATGATCGATCAACGCCTGCCAGCGCAGATTGAAGGCATCCAGCTTACGCCCCTTGTAGCGGAAGTTACCTTCCGGAGCCCAGCCTCGGTTGCTCCAGTACTCCAGCCCCACCGTGGCATCGGTACTGCGGTTGATCGCCCAATAGTAGGCATCACCCAGCACAATCCCTTTCACGCTTGAGTCGGCAAAGATGGGCAACAGAAGTCCCGAGCTGCGTCCGGAAACCTGTGTCGAATGCTTGAGCACTGGGATGTAAAACAACGGCACATGGAAATACTGAAAGACCGTATTGTGCATCGACGCCACATGATCCTCAATGGCTATTGCGCTGGAGAGAAACTGCCAGTCCGGCTTGGGCAGCCTGCAGGAAGTCATCGAGCCATCAATGATCCGGAAGCTGTTTTCGCCGGTCTGCAGCAGCATACGCCCGGTGAATAGAAACGGATCCGGAGTCGTATAGACCCGCGAAGCACCCAGTCGTCGCAAACCAAAGCTGCCCATCACATGAAAGAACCGTGCCGTGTGCTGGTTGGGATGGATCTCTCCGTGATCTGCGTCCAGGGACACATCCTGAGGGCCGCCATCCAGCTGCACATGTCCCTGCACCTCCAGAGTGTCCGTATCCTGGTGATACAGCACCCGGTCGGCTCGCAGCACATAGCCCTGCAAAGCAACCGTCACCCCGCCGCTCAGTGTCCACAATGCACCATCGCGCACCTGCTCGCCTGCCTGCCAGCGAATGGTGGTGCCGTGATCGGCCTGCGGCAAGGGACGGGCCGTCGGTAATATTTGCAGGCTGGGATCATCGGGCAATGCCGTGGATGAGGCAGAGACTGCGTTCGACGCAGAATCGGCGGAGTTCAGCGCGGAAGCAGGAGAATCGGCGGCAGGTAACGCGTTGGTTACTAGCTGGGCGCGAATCTGCGCATGACACAGCGCAATCAGCGTGATACACCAAAAATAGTGAAGTCGCCTCACCGGATTCCTGCTCAGGATAACAAACGCTCATCCGCTATGGATATGACGAACAAAGCAGGAAATCCGAGACCGGGCAGACGATCGCAGGAAGGAAAACATCCTTGAGTCAGACGGCCAGCTTCAACCGGGAGTCCACCGCCCCCAGCCTTTTTGATGAGGTTCTGGAAACGCCGTCGACCCAGGATTGGAAGGGCGAAGTTAACCGTCGACTGGCCGCGCATCGCAATCGGCAGCACAGTGCCAACGGCGAGCAGCGCACCGAACATACCTCCCGCCAGAATGTGCAAAATACATCGCGCGCCGCACAGGCGGCAGCCAGGGTCGCAGCTCGCTATGCCAATGCGCCCACCTATCAAGACTTGTTTGGCAGCAACGCCGAGGCCGTGGTACGTGCGGCCGGAGCAGCCGTGGAGGCAGCCCGCGGAGCACAGGCCGCCGCCGAAGCCGTGCTCGCAGGACTGCAGGCGCATCTACCGCTGGAATCTGATCTGACGCCTCCGCAGACGCGCTGGCAGGATGAACCGGTGTCCGCTTCCAGCAAGGAAATTCC
>JAKBAG010000191.1 GCA_021809235.1 Acidobacteriota bacterium | reverse complement strand
CGAAATGCCCCGCCAGACCAGCTTTGTTGTGGCCGACATGCCCGGCCTCATCGAAGGAGCGCATCTCGGTTCCGGCCTTGGCATCCAGTTCCTGCGCCACATTGAGCGCACCCGCGTCCTGGCCCATCTGATTGATGTCTCCGATGGCTCCGGCCGCCCCGATCCCGTCGAGGACTTCAAGGTCATCTGCTCGGAGCTGGAGAGCTTTGGCCACGGCCTGATGGACAAGCCCATGATCGTCGTTGCTACCAAACTCGACGCCGCCAATCCGCAAAAGCTCAAAAAGCTTGCCTCCTCAGCCAAGCGGCGCAAGTTGCCCTTCCATGCCATCTCAGCCGTCACCGGAGAAGGCATCGAAGAGCTCAAGTTTGCACTCTCGGAGGCGGTGCGCCAGGCCACGCCGGAGGCGACATCTCCAGCCGACATGCAGGTTCCCGTCTTCTAATCCTGCCGTAGCCAACCGTCCGCTACAATAAGTGAATCCGCCGCGGCGATTCTTTTCCCGCCGCCGCGCATCGAAAGAGATTATGCTGAATTCTCCTCTGCCGGAAGCTCTCACCTTCGACGATGTCCTGCTGGTCCCTGCCTACTCGGATGTAGTCCCGACCCAGGTGAGCACCCAGACCCAGCTCACTGCGCGGATCACGCTGAACACGCCGCTGATCTCCGCCGCCATGGACACGGTTACCGAATCACGCATGGCCATTGCCATGGCGCAGCAGGGCGGCATTGGCATCGTGCATCGCAATCTCACCATCCCGGAGCAGGCCGGAGAGATCGATAAGGTCAAGCGTTCGGAGAGCGGCATGATCGTCGATCCGGTCACCATCGAGCCGGACCAGCCCATCTCGGCAGCGCTTGAGGTCATGCGCCGCTACAAAATCTCTGGCGTCCCTGTCACCCGCGGCAAGCGTCTGGTCGGCATCCTCACCAATCGCGATCTCCGCTTCGAAACCCGCTCGGACATCCCCATCAACAACGTGATGACCCGGGAGAACCTGATCACCGTTCCCGTCGGCACCACGCTTGAAGAAGCCGAACAGATCCTCCATCAGCATCGCGTGGAAAAGCTTCTGGTGGTCAACGATCAGTACGAACTCAAGGGCCTGATCACCGTCAAGGACATTCAGAAGAAGCTCAAGTATCCCAACGCCTCGAAGGACAGCAAGGGCCGTCTGCGCGTTGGCGGCGCCATCGGCGCAACCGGAGACTATCTGGAACGTGCCGCCGAGCTGGTTCGTGCACGCTGTGACGTTCTGGCCATTGACTCCGCGCACGGCCACTCTTCGCGGGTGCTGGAGGCAGTCACAGCCGTCAAGAAGGCCTTCCCCGAGGTCGGCCTTCTGGCTGGCAACGTAGCCACCTACGATGGCGCTCTGGCCCTCATTGATGCCGGCGCCGATGCCATCAAGGTCGGCTTCGGCCCCGGCTCCATCTGCACCACGCGCGTGGTCACCGGTGCCGGAATGCCGCAGATCACCGCCATTGCCGAGGCATGGCGGGCAGCACAGGAGCGCGGCATTCCCGTCATCGCCGACGGTGGCATCAAATACTCCGGGGAAATCACCAAGGCGATTGCCGCCGGTGCCAGTTCCGTCATGATTGGCTCCCTCTTTGCCGGCGTGGATGAAAGCCCGGGCGAGACCATCCTCTACCAGGGCCGCTCCTTCAAAAGCTATCGCGGCATGGGCTCGCTGACGGCCATGGCGCTCGGCTCCAGCGAACGTTACTTCCAGAGCAACGGTAGCGAGGATGGCACGGAAAATGTCGTGCAGCGCGAGCGTTCCAGCCAGAACCGCCTGGCCAAGTTTGTCCCCGAAGGCATTGAGGGCCGAGTACCCTATCGCGGACCGCTCGAGGCCATGGTGCAGCAGCTGGTCGGAGGACTGCGTTCCGGCATGGGCTATCTCGGCTGCTCCTCCATCGATGAGCTTCAGCGGAATGCACGTTTTGTCCGCATCTCCAGCGCCGGACTCCGCGAGAGCCACGTTCACGACGTCATCATCACCCGCGAAGCCCCCAATTATCACGTCGAGTAGAGCCGCGGATTTCTGCATCCCCGCCTGCTGCTGCGCATCTCTTCTTTAGTACAGAAACACTGCAGCAGAGCGGGGCCAACCGCAGTTCCAGTCGTTATTGTCGGACAAGCCTCCATGCAACTGCTTTCTGCAATGCGTGCCTTTGCAGGAGCGATTCTCCGTACTGCAGTCCCTGTTTGCGGTTGCCTTGCGCACTTTCCGCGCTGGGCTCGTTCGCTTCACGATTTGGCACTTTCATTCGCGCATCGGGATTGCCGTGCGCAGCCCGGGCATTACCCCGTCCGGCATTTATGAGGCTCAGAGTTCGTATGGCTACCCCCAGTGACGTCATTCCGGCAGACGACTCCGCCGCGATGGAACGCACCGTAGAAAATCCCTCCGTCGATCTCCATGCCCATTGGAAGCCACGTGCCAACCCCTGGCTGATTGCCATGACGGTTGCGCTGGCGGCTTTCATGGAGGTGCTGGATACCTCCATCGCCAACGTTGCCCTGCCGCATATCGCCGGCAACCTTGGCGCCAGCACGGACGAGGGCACCTGGGTGCTCACCAGTTATCTGGTCTCCAATGCCATCGTGCTTCCGCTCGGCGGATGGGCCTCGAATCTGATGGGCCGCAAGAACTTCTTCCTGCTCTGCATCACCATCTTCACGGTCTCCAGCTTCCTCTGCGGCATCGCGCCCACGCTGCCCATCCTGCTGCTCTGCCGTGTGCTGCAGGGCGCCGGCGGCGGTGGACTTCAGCCCATGGCCCAGGCCATCATGGCTGATTCCTTCGACGAGAAACATCGCGGGCAGGCCTTCGCGCTCTACGGGCTGGTTGCCGTGCTGGCTCCGTCCATTGGCCCCACACTTGGCGGCTGGATCACAGACAGCTACTCCTGGCGATGGATCTTCTACATCAACATTCCGGTGGGCATCCTGGCCTATGTGCTGGTCACCCGCATGGTCGATGATCCACCCTGGATCATCCCCCATCGCAAGCATCTGTTCAACATGGACTTCATGGGACTGGCCTTCCTCAGTCTTGCCATGGGTGGCATGCAGATCATGCTCGACAAGGGTGAGGAGAATGACTGGTTTTCCTCAGGCTTCATCCGCTTTTTTGCCGTGCTCTTCGTCGGCGGCCTCATCGCGCTTATCGTCTGGGAGCTGCGCCAGAAAAATCCGCTCATCAACCTGCGCCTCTACAAATACAAGAACTTCGCCATCAGCTGCTTCCTCATGGCGCTGGTCGGAGGCGTGCTCAACGCCAGCACTGTTCTACAGCCGCAGATGCTCCAGTCCCTGCTCGGCTACACGGCCACCAACGCCGGCGAAGCACTTACTGCCGGCGGCCTGGCCCTGGTCTTTGTCATGCCCTTTGCCGGCTGGACCACCAGCAAGTATCCGGCTCGCTACATTGCCGCAGTCGGCTTCTTCTTCTTCGCGCTTTCCTACTGGTACACCACGCGGCAGCTCACGCTGGACATGAGCTTCTTCAACGCCTCCATGCTCCGCGTCGTGCAGATGCTGCCCATCCCCTTCTGCTTCATCTCCATCACCACGGCCGCCTACGTCGGCATTCCCCGCGAGCAGAGTAACCAGGTCGCAGGCCTTATTAACTTCGTCCGCAACATCGGCGGCAGCATCTTCATCGCGATCACCGGCGCGGCCGTCACCAATCAGTCCATGCACCACCAGGCCCTGCTGCAGGAAAAGATGACCACGCTGCGGATTCCGTATGCCAATGCTCTCGGCGGCAGTACCGGCTTGCTGAACCAAAGCTTCGGCTCTTCCAACGGCAGTTTTGCGGCCATGGCCTCCATTTACGGCGAACTGAACCGCCAGGCCGCCATGCAGGCCTATGTTGATGTCTTCAAAATGCTTTTCTGGATGTCCATCGGCATGATTCTGCTTGCCTTCCTGCTAAGCAAGAATCGCCCGGCAGGCGGCAACAGCGATATTGCCATGCACTGATTCCGGCAGCAATCTCGGAGGACCCGGCTCCGGTTGCTGTCCATGTTTGCCTTCCATCTGCGCTTCCTTCATCTGCCGGATCGCCCTTGCAAGTGCCGAATGTGGAAACGCCGGAACCTGTTCCGGAACCGCTGCCCCACGCAGAAGTTCCATGCCATTTGGCACGATTCCCTTGGACTCCCACCCCATCCCCGGTACAATCGTTGCAGTGGCTTATCCCACAACAACGTAAGGAAGCAGGAACACCGAAGTATGCCGTCATCACCGTCCCATATGGTTGCACCAGGCAGCCTGAACTCCAACGCCCTGCATGAGCAACAGGACATAACCTCACGCAAACGTGACGAACTGCGTATGGGCCGTGATGTCAATGGGCACGGCATCAACTGGGTCACTGCGATTTTCATCGTCATCTTCCACGTTGGCGCCGTGGCTGCGCTGTTTTGCTTCAGCTGGCAGCGGCTGGCTGTGGCCGCCGTTCTCTGGCTGCTGGCCATCAACTTTGGCATCGGTGTCTGCTACCACCGCCTGCTCACCCATCGAGGCTTCCAGACGCCAAAGTGGGTCGAGTACCTGCTCACCGTCTGCGCCACGCTTGCGCTTGAGGGCGGACCCATCTTCTGGGTGGCCGTTCATCGCGTTCACCACCAGAACAGTGACCACCCCGGCGATCCGCACACCCCCAAGGAAGGTCCCTGGTGGGCGCATATCGGCTGGCTTGTGCTGGGTCGCAGCATGCATGCCCAGTCCACAGCCCTGGCCCGCTATGCACCGGATCTTGCCCGGGATCGCTTTCATGTCTGGATCAGCAAGTACCACTACATGACCCTGGTTGTCTGCGGCCTGCTGCTGCTGGCTGGCGGCTCCATTGTCGATCACAGCCTGATGGGCGGCTTCAAGCTGGTTCTCTGGGGCATCTTCCTTCGCGTCACGCTCGGTCTTCACGCCACCTGGCTGGTCAACTCCGCCACTCACATGTGGGGTAAGCGCCGCTTTCCCACCCGCGATGACTCGCGCAATAACCTGCTCGTGGCCATGGTCACCGGCGGCGAGGGATGGCACAACAACCACCACGCGCATCCGGTCTCGGCCCGTCACGGCCTCGCATGGTATGAGCTGGACCCCAACTTCTGGCTCATCTGGCTCATGAGCAAAGTTGGACTGGCGCGTAAGATCCAGGTGGCCCGTTACGACAAGGCCAATCCTCGCCCGGCTGGCGCTTAAACTACCCATCCACCTGCGAAAAGCGGTTCAGGCTCGGCCTTGAACCGCTTTTTCTTCTGCCAGATACACCGCTGTGTAATCCAGGTAATTCCGCGCATACTGCAGGATCAACTCCCGATCCTTGTCCTCGAGCGAGCGCCGCATCCGTGCCGGAACCCCGGCCCAGAGCGTCCGCGGCGGCACTACCGTACCCTCCGGCACCACAGCTCCTGCGGCCACGATCGACCCTTCGCCGATGCGGCAGTTGTTCAGCACCCGCGCTCCAATCCCGATCAGCACCGCATCCTCCACCGTGCAACCATGCACCGTCGCATTGTGCCCAATCGTGACCATATCCCCCACCGTCACCGCATACAGGTTCCGCTGCCCATGCAACACCGCGCAATCCTGCACATTCGATCCCTTCCCAATGCGGATCGCATGCACATCCCCACGCAGCACCGCGTTCATCCACACGCTTG
>JAKBAG010000190.1 GCA_021809235.1 Acidobacteriota bacterium | reverse complement strand
GGATACTGCGGGTGTAGCCAAACTCCAGGTGATTACCGATGCCCTCGGTGATGCTGACCGTCTGGACGTTGCCAATGACCGAGCCTGCGGCGACGAAGTGGTAGCCCAGCTCCGGCACGGAAAAGTGCTTATGAGGAGCGACAGGCGCGACGTAGGCTGTGGGCGTGATGAAGCCGCCGGTCTGGCCTTCGAGGGTAAGGTTCTGGGCAAATGCAGTCGGAGCTGCAACGAAGGCAGCGGCGAACAACAGGCTGGCGAAGAACGGGAGTTCGTTGCGGAGCATGGGGACAACTCCTCCACTTGATAGGACCATTGATTTTTGCGCCTTCAGTGGATAGTTTGTCAACTTCTATTCACAATTCCGGCGAAGCGGGAAAGGCAATGGTAGACTCCGGCGTGAGAGGGTGAGCCGTTGAAGGGTTTTTTTCTGAGTTTTGAAGGGGTGGATGGTTCAGGCAAGACGACGCAGATACGGCGTCTGGAGGCATGGCTGCGGGAGCGCGGGGTGAACCCGGTGGTGACGCGGCAGCCCGGCGGAACGGCAGTGGGTGACCGGATTCGGGCGCTGCTGCTGGACAGCCGGACGGGCGGAATGGATGCACAGGCGGAGCTGGCCATGATGTTTGCCGACCGGGCGCAATCGCTGGCGGAGGTGATAGAACCGGCACTGGCAGCGGGGCGCGTGGTGCTGTGCGACCGGTTTACGGATTCGACAGAGGCATATCAGGGGGGTGGTCGCGGGCTCGGCGTGGAGCGGGTGAGAGCGATGCACGCGCTGGTCTGCGGGGAGCGGATGCCGGATGTGACGGTGCTGCTGCTGCCTCCACTCGACGTGGCGCTGCGGCGGGCGCGACGACGCAACGAGCGGGCGCAAGCGGATGAAGGACGGTTTGAGGCGGAGCAGGATGCGTTTTTTGAGCGCGTCCATGCCGGGTATCGGGCGATTGCCGAGCGGGAGCCTGTGCGTGTGGTCACAATCGAGTGCGCGGGGGATGCGCAGGCGGTCTTCGGCGAGGTTATAACGAAGATAGAGGCGAGGCTGCGCGCGGCGGGGGTGCTGCGCTGATCGGCGGCCGGAGTCGCGGCTTGCCGAGCAGGCAGCTGAGCAAAGTGAAGGCGGGCGCGGCGCGATGGACGACGAGATGAATTTCGGTAGCGGCGATGCGGTCGTGGTGAAGCGGCGCGGGCGGCTTCGGCTGCCGCAGGGACTGCGGTGGAATCTGCCTTTTTATCTCTTCAGCCGGTTTTTCAAGCCCGGAAATCCCATTCTGCTCTTTGAGCATCTGCGGCGTTACGGTCGCGCGGCTCACTATCGGCTGCTGTGGAATGACATTGTTCTGCTGCATGATCCGGAGGATATTCGCGAGGTGCTGGTGGATAAGGCCAATGTCTTCGTGAAGGAGCGGACGCAGCGGCGAATGAAGATTCTACTGGGCGAAGGGCTGATTACCGCCGACGGGGAGAGCCACAAGCGGCACCGTAGGATTGCCGCACCAGCCTTTCATCGACAGCGCATCCAGGCCTACGCAGGAACGATTGTGGAGCTGGCCGGGAAACGCTGCGCCGGCTGGCAGGGTGGGGGGCGCGTGGATGTGGCGGCCGAGATGATGGGGCTGGCGCTGGAGATTACGGCGCGCACACTCTTTGACACTGCGGTGACACCGGAGATTCAGGCGGTGAACGACGAGACGAACGCGGTGATGGAGATTTACAACACGCTGATTGCGCTGCCACGCGCGGAGTGGATGCTGGCGGCGCATCTGCCTCTGCCAACGCTGATGCGCTTCCGACGCTCCAAGCGCAGGCTGGATGCGGTGGTGGATCAGATGATTGCCGACAAGCAGCGGGAGATGGAAGCACGGCAGCGGCGCGGTGAGCAAATCGGCGGCGATGTGCTGTCCATGCTGATGGCCGCGCGGGACGATGGCGCCGAGGCAAGCAGGGGAACAAAGCTGAACAGTCGCGAACTGCGGGATGAGGTACTGACGATCTTTCTGGCAGGGTACGAGACGGTAGCCAATGCGCTGACCTGGGCCTGGAAGCTGGTCAGCGAGCATCCGGAAGTGGAGGCGCGGCTGGCAGCAGAAGTGGAAGCAGTTCTGGGCACACGCGCAGCCACTCTGGAGGATCTGCCCCAGTTGAAGTACACCGAGATGGTAGTAGCCGAGGCGATGCGGCTCTATCCGCCAGCGTGGGCGATGGGCAGGCAGGCAACCGAAGAGGTGGAGATCGGGCCGTATCGACTGCCGAAGGGCTGTTTTGTGTTTTTCAGTCAGTACATCGTCCATCGCGATGCGCGGTATTTTCCCAGACCTGAAGTCTTTGATCCAGAGCGGTTTGCGCAGGAGGCCAAGGGGCAGCGGCCAAAGTTTGCCTACTTCCCGTTTGGTGGCGGTGGCAGGCAGTGCATTGGCGAGTCGTTTGCGTGGATGGAAGCGGTGCTGGTAATGGCAACTGTGATACAGCGGTGGCGCATGCGGCTGGAACCGGGGCAGCGGATCGAGGTGCAACCGAAGATTACGTTGCGACCGGCGGGCGCGGTGTGGATGCGGCTGGAAGAGCGATATGCGGGTGCAGATACTGAGATAAATGAGGAACAGGAGGCACGGACTTAGCGCGCTAAGAGGATGCGTTTGCCCGTAAAATGAGGCTATGGGAATCACACGAGAACAGGCACTGGAGTATTTCCGGTCGGATGATCTGATTGGTGTGGGCATGGAAGCCGACGCGGTGCGGCGCAGGCTGCATCCGGAGAACGTGGTGAGCTACATCATTGATCGGAATATCAACTACACCAACTTCTGCACCGAGTATTGCACCTTTTGCGCGTTTTATCGACCGTTGAAGGGGGCGCGCTCGGAGGAAGGCTACATCCTTGACTTCGAGACGATCTACGAAAAGATTGCCGAAACAGAGGAACTGGGCGGCACCGGTGTGCTGATGCAGGGCGGCATCCATCCAGAGCTGAAGATTGACTGGTTCGAGCGGCTGTTTCGCGGGATCAAGGAACGGTTTCCGCGCATCTGGCTGCACTGCCTGTCAGCGTCGGAGATTCTGGCGATTGCCGAGTACTCCGAGCTGAGCCTGCGGGAGACGATTGCGCGGCTGCGGGATGCGGGCCTGGACTCAATTCCGGGCGGCGGCGCAGAGATTCTGGATGATGAGGTGCGGCACCGGATTGCCCGGCTGAAGTGCCGGACCGAGGACTGGCTCAGCGTGCATCGGACGGCGCACCAGCTGGGCATGCGAACGACAGCAACCATGATGTTTGGCGTGGGCGAGACGATGGAGCAGCGCATCAACCACTTCGAGGTGGTGCGGCAGTTGCAGGAAGAGACGGGCGGATTTACAGCTTTTATTCCGTGGAGCTTTCAGCCGAAGTACACGGCACTGGGCGGACGTGGCTGGGATGAGGCAACTTCAGTGGAGTACCTGAAGGTACTGGCGATCTCGCGGCTCTATCTGGACAATATTTTGAACGTGCAGGCGAGTTGGGTGACGCAGGGACTGAAGGTGCTGGAGATGGGTCTGCACTTCGGCGGCAACGATGTAGGCTCGGTAATGCTGGAAGAGAACGTGGTGAAGGCGGCAGGAACCAGCAACTGCACCACTGAGGAGGAGCTGCGGCGGATTATCCGCGATGCAGGCTTCAAGCCGGTGCAGAGGGATACGCTCTATTACACGATGTTCCTGAACTGAGCGCAGTTTCTGGTGCTTTCTGCAGCCCGGCGCAGCTCCTACCTCAGTAATGCTTGTATGCCGGGTTAAAGGCGGGATGGGGCTGGTTGTGTACGAATGCAGCCACGTCCCAGGCCTCCTGTGGACTTAGTGTGCCGGGGCGGTTCTGCGGCATGTTGTGGTAGACGAAGGCGGCCATCTTGGCGATTTTGTTCATGCCAGCGCCGTCGTTGTAGGCATCCGGCCCCCAGAGCGGCGGAAACTGTGGCGTATAACCAGCACCAGTAGCTCCATGGCAGCCGGCGCATTGAGCCACGTACAGTTGCTGGCCATGCTGCGGGTCAGGCGTAAGAACAGGCAAAGGGACCAATCCACGACCGACGAATTTTCGGTGAGTGGGCTGCGGCGTGGAAAGCCAGTCGATATAGGCGAGCAGGGCGTGCATTTCCCTGCCCTGCGGGTCGAGCGGTGTGCCGTTTTCGCTGCGGACCATGCACTCCTGAATACGCTCGGCGAGACTGATGACGCGCCCTGCGCGCTTGTTCCAGGTGGGAAAGATGGTCGTCAGACCCACCATCGGCGAGGCGTAGGGACGGATGCCGCCCTGCATGTGACAGTTGGAACAACTGATGAGCGCGCGTGCGTGATCGGAGGCAAACTCAGGTGTGGCCATGAAGATGCGGCGGCCTTGGCGTACGAGTTCGCCGTGCTCGTCGGCGGGAACGGATTCAATGGACGGCGCGTGCCAGGGCATCGTGCCAGGCGGCTCGACAGGCAGGCTCCACCCGGTGGAGAGACGCGTGCGACTCAAGCCAAACCAGAGCGCGCCCGCGTAGAGCGCGGCGATGCCGAAGGCGAGCACCAGAATGAGCCGAGTCTGATTGAGACGCGTTTGGCTCAATGCGCTGTCTCCGTAGCTGCGGCGGGCACGTAAGAACGGAAGCCAAAAGAGCGGTAGGCGGCCTGTGCGTCGGCTGATTGCAGGAAGCTGACCCAGGCCTCGGCGGCGGCGCGGTGAGGCGCGTTGCGCAGAACTCCGGCGGCGTAGATGGCGGTGACATTCTGCGCAGCTGGGATGGCAACGGCGGCGATGGGGTTGCCGATCTGGCGCTGGAAGGCGACCTCCGAGGACCAGGTGACGCCGGCGTCGGCCTGGCCGGCGAGAATGCGCATGGGCGTCTGGCGGTGGTGAATCTGGGTGAGTCGCGTCTGTCCGGTGGCAACTTTGGAGACGTAGACGGCGTGATCGAGCGCGTCACCGCCTGCGTTGCGCAGAGCAGCCTCGATCTGGCGAGCAATGCCTTCCCATGCCGGGTTGGGCATGCTAAGACGCAGATCAGGACGAGCAAGATCATTCAGCGAGTGAATGCCTTTTGGATTGCTCGCCGGGATCATGATGGCCAGATCGTTCGTGGCGTAGCGGGTGACCTGATCGACCTGACCGGCCGTTTGCATGGCATCGAGCACACGCGCACCGGCTTCATATACGTCGGGGACAACGCGCAGGGTGAGATTGCCAAGCGTAAGCGTATTGTCGTGCGCTATCTGCTGACGCAGGATGCCGGGCGGAAGCGTTTCATAGAAGATGTGGCCGCGCAGCTCGGGATGAAGCTGCTCAAAGCGAGCCACAAGATGCGGAAGCACAAAGAACTGGTTGCCTCCGATAAAGAGGACAAGCTGCGCATCGGCTGGGTTGCCGTGCAGGTCAGGAACATTGTCCACATCACCCACCGGAAATATGTATCCACGCGAGGCGGCTGGATCGTTGTGGCCGGCCGACCAGGGCGGCAGCGGCTTGGACGACGGTGGGTTAGGCGGCAGCAGCGGCTGCTGCGCCACGAGTAGGATGGGCGCGGCAGCCAGGCAGGCTGCCGCGAGCAGATGGATCAGTTTCATGGTTTCTCTTCCCAATGCTGTGAGTTGACAGCGGTTCAGACAATCTTCAGATAGCTGTAGTGACCGACGGACTGGAGCATGGTGACGGTGCCGACGACGCCGGGAACGACAATGACTCCGGGGACGGTGTGCGCGAGCATCTAGAT
>JAKBAG010000189.1 GCA_021809235.1 Acidobacteriota bacterium | reverse complement strand
GGCAGGAACGAAACCATCAAGCCGGAACCAAAACTCGAAGCCAGCAGGCACAGCATCCCAGCCACCGATGCAAGGGATGACTCGGCCATAATGCTTGCGCTTGCCGCGGGGGATGAAAGCGGATTTCCGTATCTGATGGGCAAATATCATCGCCCGATTGTTCACTTCCTCTACCGCATGGTGCACTCCGAGGCCGTCGCAGAAGAGCTCGCGCAGGAGACATTTCTAAGGGTCTATCGCTCCCGTGCCAGCTACCGGGCAGAGGCAAAGTTCAGTACCTGGCTGTATCGAATTGCCACCAACCTGGCTGCCAACCATGCGCGCGATTCCAAAGCAGAGCGCAGTGCTTCGCGCGTGGAACTGGACGCCATTGATCCAGAGACTGGAACAACACCCGATGTTGCAGATGGAAGCATCGATGCCGAGGATCAGATACTTCGCATGGAGCGCATGGCTGCCATCCGGCGTGAGGTGGATCAGCTTCCGGAGCGGCAAAGGATGGCCGTTCTGATGCACAAGTATCAGGAGCTGGACTACCGCCAGATCGGCGAAATCCTCCATCTGAGCGAGTCGGCCACGAAGTCCCTGCTTTTTCGTGCTTACCGCACTTTGCGTGTAAACCTGGAGAAATATCTATAACTGGCCGGAATGAACTGGCAGAACATTAGGAGGTGCGTCATGATGAGTTGCAAACAGTTTCAGGATGCCGTGATGGAGCAGTTGCCCGGAACAGATTTCTCTACGCTGGCATCAATGGATGCAGCCCAGGCACATCTGCAGTACTGCGAGACCTGCCGCGAGGAGCTTTCCGGGATGGATCGGCTGATGCATGTCATGGAAGACTGGCAGGCTCCGGAGCCGAATCCTTATTTCATGACCCGCATGTCCGCCCGGCTTGCCGAGGAGCGTTCTGCGCCGGTATCAGGCCGACTGGCACAACTCTGGCATGGCCTGCAGGCCCGCATGACCTATGGGCAGCGGTGGCGTCTGCAGCCCGTCCTTGCCACAGCACTTTCCCTGCTTGTCATTACGGGGGGCAGCGCTTATCTGGGCTTTGTTCATGCCCACCCCCAGCCAGTCCCTGCGGTCATCACGGCCAGCCCTGCCGTGGTGCAGGATCTGCAAAATCTGGACACGAACAGCACAGCTCTGGACACACTGGAGAATCTTACCAATAATGCAGATTAATGCCGCGCTGTCCTCGTAACGAAGGCTCTCATACACTGGACAGTTCGTACACGTTCCTTACATGGACCTGATGATGGAAACCATCCGATGAAGCGATTCAACCCATTCCATCTTGCCTCCTATGCCATCGTCGCGGCATGTGTAGTCTTGCTGTTCTCCTCATCGGAGCTGCACGGGCGTCCCCAGCATTCTGCCACCGCAACACAGACACGGCCGGATCGTCCCCTGCCTCCGGGCTATCGGAATCCGATTCCCGGTGCATTCGATCATCTTCCGGAATGGCTTGCCAGCCATCAGAATCTACCCATTGAGCAGCAGCAGATGCTTCTGCGCAACATTCCGGCCTTCCGGCAGCTTTCCGCCTCATCGCAGCAGCGCCTGCTTACACAGTTGGCACGCATTCATGCCATGCCACCTGCCAGGCGAGAGCGCTATCTGGAGCGCAATGAGGCCATTGAGCGGCTGAATCCGCAGCAGCAGCAGGCGTTTCAGCAGTCGGTCCATGCGCTTGGTCTGCTCCCACAGGCGCGCATGGCCATTGTCAGTCAGGCTTTTCGTGCCTTGCGTCGGCTTCCGCCGGATCAGCGCACCTCCCACCTGAACAACGCCCCCTATGCCACGAGTCTCAGCGACCAGGAGCGGCAGATCTTGAGCAATCTGCTGATGGTTGAGCCGTATCAACCGGCTTCACCTGCAGTCCTGTCCCCCGCTTCCAGTCTCTCAACTCCGAAATAGATTCCGCAGGACAAAGAAAGCATTGGCCGGACGCTCTGCCAGTCTACGCATGAAGTATGGATACCATTCATGCCCAAACGGCAGATAAATCCTCACCCTGTACCCATCCTCCACGAGTCTGCGCTGCAAATCCCTGCGCACTCCGTAGAGCATCTGGAACTCAAACCGATCCGGTGCGATTCCATTATGCGCGGCATAATCCCTTACGGCACGAATCATCGCTTCATCGTGCGTGGCAATGCCGTGATACACATGGCTGGATAACAACCGCCCCGCGAGCAGCACATAGTTGGTATCCACATCCGTTTTGCGCGGGAAGGCCAACGATGCAGGCTCCTGATATGCCCCCTTGCAAAGCCGTATGCGGATTCCATCCTCCAGCAATTGCGCAATATCCGACTCCGACCGATACAGATACGCCTGAATCACAATACCAATGTGTCCGGCATAATCGGAATTGGCATGAAGGCGGCGCACCATGTCGATCGTCTTTTGCGTCAGCGGCGTTCCTTCCATATCAATCCGGAGAAAATTGCCCGTTGCCCGGCAATGCTCTGTCAGGCCACCCACAATGCGCTCGGACAACTCGGGTGAAAACTCCAGCCCCATCTGGGATAGCTTCACGCTAATATTGGCGTCCAGTTTTCGCAGTGCAATCTGGTTCAGCAGATTGTGATAGATTTCGGCAGCATTCTGTGCCTCCGCTTCGCTGTTCACGCTTTCGCCCAGGGAATCCAGGGTAACGCTCATACCTTGGGCATTCAGCCGTTCGGCCACCCGGAGCGCGTCCTCGATCTCCATACCCGCCACGAAACGGGAACTCATTCTGCGGCCAAGCATCGAACGCTCGCCAAACTGGCGCATCAGGCGATTGGTGGACAGGGAAATGAACAAACTGCGTAGAATCGGCATGAGTACCCCTCAGGTCTGGTCTGCAAAACGCCAAACATCCTAGAGTGTGGCACACGCAGCGCTCATTCGGCCACCATCTCCATTGCGCATGTCCGCTTCTTGCGTGATCTAAGTCACAGCATTTTGTGCAGGATGCGCGATACACGTGGTTTGGAGGCAGATTGATCCCATGAATAGAACTTCCCGATACACACTTTGCAACCCAGACCGAAATGGTCGTATACTCAAGACGGACCAATCTGGTCGTATTTCTGCTTTTCCGACGATTCCATTCCGGAAAGCACGACAGAGAGTGAAGCGTTTGCGTATGCTGAGCGAACTGGAAGTGGGATCAACGGCCGTGATTGAGTCTGTCGATCTTCCCCCCGGCGTCCACAATCATCTGATGTATATGGGGTTCCTTCCCAACGCCCGAGTCAAGGTTCTGCATCGCGCCCCTGCCGGTGACCCAACAGTCTATGCTATTGACGGCCTGGAGATTGCCTTGCGTCGGGATACGGCACAAGGAATCCAGGTACGGAGTACGCATGCACCGGCTGCCCCAACTCCACGCATGCCGCGATCCCGTCCCCATAAGGACAGTCGATGAGCTCCTGCTGTACACCTGAACCGTTTCAGCCCGCCGACGATTCACCGCGTCCCGATGCGGGAGCTGGTCGTGCTCTGCGCACCATTGCGCTGGTGGGCCCCCCGAATTCTGGTAAATCGACACTCTTTAATCGGCTCACCGGGCTTCGGCAGAAAGTCGCGAACTATCCCGGTGTCACCGTAGAGCAGCGCATGGGACCCATGGCAGGTATTGGTCGCAGCGATCTGACGCTGATCGACCTGCCGGGAATCTACTCGTTGGACCCGTTCTCCGAAGATGCCAGAGTTTCCGTTGACGTGCTTGAAGGTCGCATGCCCGGAACTCCAAAACCGGATGCCATCCTGCTCGTACTGGATTCGCTGCATCTGACGCGCCAGCTTATGCTGGCTGCTCCGGTACTGGCGCTTGGTCTTCCCTGCATTGTTCTGCTGAACATGAGCGACCTCATGGAACTGCGCGGCGGCACTATCGATCCGCTGCGGTTGGCACAGGAATTGGGTGCTCCTGTGGCCCGCATCAGCGCTGCGCGTGGAACCGGCCTGGATGCGATCCAAATGTTTCTCAATCGACATCGGGGCGAGGACGCAAACAAGTCTGCGACGACAGTTCTGCCGGTAGTTGGAAATCCCGTCAGTGCCCATAAGTGGGCAGCACAGGTCAGCGCCCGCACCGGCTACCGCGCGCCGCTTTCCGAGGCAGCCACCCGGCGGCTGGATAGCTTTTTGCTCCATCGCTTCTGGGGACCCATTTTCTTTCTGGTCGTCGTCTTCAGCGTCTTTGAAGTGGTTTTCACCATCGGTCAGCCACTCAGCGACGGTCTGGGAGATTTGCTGGCTCGCGCCGGACTGCTGGCCACCGGATTCCTGCCTGACGGCTGGATTCGCTCCCTCGTTTTAGATGGAGCCTGGAAGGGCGTCAGCTCGGTTCTCGTCTTCCTGCCGCAGATTTTGCTTCTCTTCCTGTTTATTGGCATTCTGGAGGACTCCGGTTATCTAGCCCGTGCCGCGCTGATTGCCGATCGCGTGATGCGCACCATCGGTCTGAACGGCAAGGCCTTCATTCCCCTGCTTTCCGCATATGCCTGCGCTGTTCCAGCCATCATGGCCACGCGCACCATTGAAAACAAACGCGATCGCCTGGCAACCATCCTGGTCACGCCATTCATGACCTGTTCGGCCAGGCTGCCGGTATACATGCTTTTCATTGCAGCATTCATTCCGCCCATTGCCTATCTTCACGGACTGGTCGGCTTGCAGACACTGGTCATGCTGGGGCTTTACGCGCTTGGTTTCCTGGCTGCACTGTCCACGGCTCGACTGCTGAAAAGCTCCATCCTCAAATCCAGCCAGACCCCCTTCATTCTTGAGCTTCCGCAATATCGCATGCCCACCCTACGCTCGCTTGGACTGCGCCTCTGGGATCGTGCCTGGGTCTTTTTACGCCAGGCTGGAAGCATCATTCTGGCGGTAACGCTGGCACTTTGGGTATTAGCCAATTTCCCTCGCCACAATGGTGTTGCTCCTCTTTTGTCAGAGAGCGTAATCGGACGACTGGGCCACTGGATGGAACCGGCCATTGCACCGCTGGGCTTCAACTGGAAAATTGGTATTGGGCTGATTTCCAGCGTGCTGGCACGCGAAGTGATGGTGGGCACCATGGGAACACTTTATGGAGCCGATCCACAGACTCAATCCCTGAGCCTGCAGACGGCACTGCACCATGATCTTTCTCTGGGCGGAGCCATTGCACTGATGGTCTTTTTTGCCTTCGCCATGCAGTGCACATCCACCATGGCAGTGGTCAAACGCGAAACCAATAGCTGGCGATGGCCGGCGATGCAGTTCATCTACATGTTGATTCTGGCCTACGGAGCAGCTTATGTTGCCAATTGGGCAGTTCATCTGCTCTGAATTGACCCGCCTGTTATGAAGCAAGCACCCCTCGAGATCATGCTTTCGCAGTAGTAAATCAATTCTGCTCGAAACGATATACTACAGTTACGGCCAATGGGTGACGCTGCGGCGTCCCTTCAGTCCAAACAAGTAACCACAGGAAAACGTTGCGCTGGACACTTCCTCGGTCCGCGCACGACAGGAGACGGCGTTGGCAGCCTTGGGCTTTGCGTGCAAATCCAAACTTCGCCAACGCAGCCAGTCTATGCATCTCCGACGGATTTTGCAGTACATCTCTCTTCTGACAGCAGCACTGGCTCTCCAGCTACTAGCGATTGAGCCGCCTTTTGCCAATGCTTGTCCGAATACAAGCCACACTCCTGTGCCCGGCACATCCGACACGGATTCTGCAGGAAAA
>JAKBAG010000188.1 GCA_021809235.1 Acidobacteriota bacterium | reverse complement strand
AACGACAAATCCTGGACATATTGACCGAGTGCGGCAGCGAACTGAATGGCGCCCTGCTGGCCGAAGGCTTGGTAGATCGCTCGACCTGCTTTGTGGCGCCGGTGATCCTGGGCACCCATGCCCTGCCTGCCTGGGGAACAGGCAGCGCAGCCGCTGCCGGGCACCTGACCGGCATGCTTTCCCCATACGCTCCTGCGGAGGCTTCCCCGAAGACTCGCCCGGACCAGGCGGAATCCATACGGCTGCCGCAGGCCCGCTGGAGCACCAGTGGACCCGATGCCTGCTGCAGCGCACTGCTGCGCGACCCATGGCCGGCAGAACCGGTAGACTAAAGCTATGTTTACAGGGATCATCGAGCAGACCGGTACCGTGGTCGGAATCAAACAGCATGGGAACGTGCAGCGGGTGACCGTCTCCTGCCCCGGCATCGCAGGGCGGTTGCGCGAAGGCGACTCCCTGGCCGTCTCCGGCGTATGCCTCACCGCACTCGACGTGAATTCGGAGTACTTCCATGCCGACCTGGCAGTGGAGACGCTGGAACGGACCACCCTGCGCCTGCTGCAACCTGGGGCAAAGGTGAATCTGGAGCTGCCGACCGCCGCCGGTGCGCCGCTCGGTGGACACATCGTGCAGGGCCACGTGGATGGAACCGGCGAGCTGGTTACCCTGGTCCCGCTTCAGACGTCATCAGGGACTGCTCCCGATCCGGCATCCACCGACTGGCGACTCACCCTGCGCGTGCCCCCATCTCTGCATCCCTACATGGTTCCCAAGGGCTCGGTTGCCGTGGAAGGCATCAGCCTCACCATTGCGGCTACCAACATCCCCACTGGCGGCGATCAGATCGAGATTGCGATTCTACCCCTCACCTGGTCGCGGACCAATCTGCATACTCTGGCAGCCGGAGCACCGGTCAACCTGGAAGCCGATATCCTCCTGAAGGCCGCAGCCATGCGCACCGGCGCAGACCACGGACACATCCACGAATCCTGGCAGGTCACCGAATCCTGGCTGGTGGCTAACGGGTATTGAGGCTTATCCCTTCGCATTCGCGCCGTGAGCGTTCCCGGTCCTCGACACGTCCAGTCCGTATAGGAGACTGGCTGGGAAGCTGATACCCTTGCGTTAGACGGAATCTATGGCAGAATTTGTCATCAAGCTGGCGGATGAGCGCGGTCGCGTTCAGGAGCAGACCCATGTTGCAGCCTCTGCCGAGGAGCTGCGACAGCGATTCGTCCACGCCGGCTACCACGTCTTCCACGTGCAGCCCAAAGGCGGGCTGGGCGGCCGCAAAAAGAAGACCAGACTCGAGCCCTTTCTCATCTTCAACCAGCAGTTCCTCACCCTCATCCGCGCCGGTCTTCCCATCCACGGATCGCTGGAAATGCTGGCCAAGAATCAAAAAAATCCTCACTTTGCCGGGCAGTTGCTGAATGTAACCGATCGCGTCAAAACCGGCGAAGCACTTTCCTCGGCCTTTGAAGCCCAGGGTGGCTTTCCGGTCATGTACACCACCACCCTGCTGGCCGG
Organism: Acidobacteriota bacterium; assembly: GCA_021809235.1. Lineage (GTDB taxonomy): Bacteria > Acidobacteriota > Terriglobia > Terriglobales > Acidobacteriaceae > Acidicapsa. The sequence continues at coordinate 4,238 of JAKBAG010000188.1, read as the reverse complement.
CGAGCGCTCGGGCAATCTGCAGGAGGTGCTGGAGCGCTTCGTCAGCTTCCAGCGCATCTCGCTCACCTTTCGCAAAAAGCTGACGGCCTCGCTCATCTATCCCTCCGTGCTGGTTTGCATCGTGGTGGCACTGTTCATCTTCCTCATCACCTTTGTCGTGCCCAGCTTTGCCACGCTCTATGACCAGATGGGCTCGCATCTTCCCTGGCTCACGGTCAAGCTGCTGGCCTTTGGCCGTCAGGCCCAGCATAAGGGGCCATGGGTTGCGCTGGCGCTGGTGGCTCTGGGCTTCCTGGCCCGCCGCTATGCCCGCACTGACCGTGGCCGCGATCTGGTGGATGCGGTGCGCATCCGGCTGCCCATCTTTGGCCGCATCTGGATCAAGTACCAGGTGGCGCTCTTCGGGCGGACGCTGTCCACGCTGCTCACCGGGGGTCTGCCGCTGGTTCCGTCGCTGGAGACCGCTGCCCGGTCCATCTCTTCCAACCGCATCGCCAAATCCGTCTTCTCCGCCGTCACCACCGTGCGCGAAGGCAAAAACCTTGCCGACTCCCTTCAGGCTACCGGCGTCTTCCCCAGCGTCGCCATCGAGATGATCTCCGTCGGCGAGCAGACCGGCGCGCTGCCGCAGATGCTGAACTCCGTCTCAGAGTTTTTTGAAGAGGACGTGGAAACCAACCTCACCGCGGCCATGGCCCTGATTGAACCCGTGATTCTGCTGGTCATGGGCGTCTTCGTCGTCATCATCCTCATCGCACTCTACCTGCCGATCTTTTCCCTCGGCCAGATTCAACAGTTTTCGCACTGATTCGGATCACCCATGCCAGAGACCTCGACCCCATCGGAAACACGCAACGGCAATCCATCCGGCCGGCCACCCCAGCCCGCACCCACTTTGGATGCCCCGGATGAACGCGCCTGGGCCGAGCAGCTGGCACGCCGCTATCGCGCCGAATTTGCCGACCTGAAGCACTTCAAGATTCAGCACGACCTGCTGCGCACGGTTCCCGTGGACCTGATGTTCCGCTATAACTTTGTGCCCCTGGAGCAGCGCGACGGAACTCTGGTCATTGCCGTCAGCGATCCCTCCCGGCTCATGGTGCTCGATGAGATTGCCGGGCTGCTCGGCTGCCGCATTGAGCCACGCGTGGCCACCCTTTCCCAGATCAACGATCTGCTCAAAAAGACCGAGCAGTCGCAGCGCGTTCTGGACGAAGCCAGCGAAGGGCTTACCTTCGACGTCATCTCCAGTGAAGAAAATCCGGACGAAAGCATCTCCATCGAGAAGCTTGCCTCCGATGAGGATCTCAGCCCGATCATTCGCCTGGTGGACACCACCATCTTCACCGCGCTCGAGCGGCGCGCCTCCGACGTGCACATTGAGACCTACGACGATTCCCTGCTCGTCAAATACCGCATTGACGGCGTGCTCCAGCCTGCCATGGCTCCCATTGCCCGCGAGCACCACTCGACCATTCTTTCCCGCATCAAGATCATGAGCGAGCTGGATATTGCCGAGCGACGCGTTCCCCAGGACGGTCGCTTCCGCGTGCGCTACAAGGGGCGGCTGATCGACTTCCGCGTCTCTATCATGCCTACCGTCCATGGCGAAAACGCCGTACTCCGCGTGCTCGACAAGGAGTCGATGAGCGAGAAATTTCGCAATCTCACCCTGGAAGTGGTGGGATTCGCCGAAGAGGATCTCCGCCGCTTCCGTCGCTATATCCGTGAACCCTACGGCATGGTGCTGGTCACCGGACCCACAGGCTCCGGCAAAACCACTACCCTCTACGCCGCGCTGAACGAGATCAAAAGCGACGAGGAAAAGATCATCACCATCGAGGATCCGGTCGAATACCAGATTCGCGGCATCACCCAGATTCCCGTCAACGAGAAAAAAGGCCTCACCTTCGCTCGCGGTCTGCGCTCCATCCTGCGCCATGACCCGGACAAGATTCTCGTCGGTGAGATTCGCGATGCCGAGACGGCCCAGATTGCCATCAACTCCGCGCTCACCGGGCATCTGGTCTTCACCACCGTCCACGCCAACAACGTGGTCGATGTGCTGGGGCGATTCCTGAACATGGGCGTCGAAGCCTACAACTTTGTGTCCGCACTCAACTGCATCCTTGCGCAGCGACTGGTGCGCACCATCTGCTCGCACTGCACGGTCAGCGTCCGCCACACGGATGAGGAACTGGTGCAAAGCGGACTGGATCCGGACGAGTGGCGCGATTTTGAGTTCCGCGAGGGTGCTGGCTGCATCGAGTGCGGCGGCACCGGCTATCGCGGTCGAACCGCGATCCATGAACTGCTGGACCTCACCGACACCATTCGCGAACTCATTCTGGACAAAAAACCCACCTCCGAGGTACGCCGTCAGGCACAGAAGGAAGGGATGTCGTTTCTCCGTGAGTCGGCACTTGACCGCGTGCGGCGTGGATACACAACATTGAAAGAGATCAACAAAGTCACGTTCATCGAGGCCTCCCGCTAGTGAGTCCGCTTTCCATCCCATTTTCTCTGGCAGCACTGCGCACCGCCTCCGCCGGACTGCGACCGCCCGTCGCCGTCGCCCTGGGTGCCGAGGGGATTGCCGCCGGCGTTGCCGCACCCCTTCAGTTGGCAACCGCATCCCTTCCGGAGGGCGCTCTGGTTCCCGGACTGGGGGAAAGCAATCTGCGCAGTACCGCAGAGATTTCCAGCGCCCTGCGCGGTGCTCTCGGACGGCTCGAACCGCGGGGACGCGCGGCAACCCTCGTGGTTCCGGATGCAGCTGTGCGCGTCTTTCTGCTGGACTTTGACACCCTGCCAGCGCGCCGCGATGAGATCCTGCCCATCCTGCGCTTCCGCCTGCGCAAATCAGTCGCCTTTGACGTGGAAAGCGCCGGAATCAGCTACCAGATTCTAAGCGAGGGTTCTGCCCGGCTGGAGACGCCCTGGAAAGTTCTGGTGGCACTCATGCCTGGCTCCGTCCGCGAGGAGTACGAATCGCTCATGCGCAGCATTGGGCTGGAGCCCGGCGTGCTGCTTCCGCAGTCTCTGGCTGCGCTCGGCCCGCTGGAAAGCCAGCAGGCGGAACTGATCCTCAGCCACAGCCCGGCCAGCCTCACGCTGACCATCGTATCCGGCTCCGACATTCTGCTCTACCGCACCAGTGATCTACCGGAAGGCGCTGCCGCCGTGGAAGAGATTCAACGCTCGGTGGCAGTGGCCTGCGCATTTTTTGAGGATACGCTGCATTCGGCTCCCGGCAGGATTCTCTACTCCGGCGCACTGCCTCTGAACGAATTTGCCCACATCGTGGAGGATATTTTTCCTGCCGTCGAGCCCTTGCAATCCCTCGACTCCATTCCCACAGCCGTCAACCTGGCAGGCCATCTGCACGGGCTGGCCACTGCTGCCGTCGGCGCACTCGCAGGAGCTGGCTGAACCATGCAGATCCAGCTCAATCTCGCCACCCGCCCCTACACCGACCATCGGCCGCTCATCCGTCAGTTGCGCATCGGCATGGCTGCCATGGCACTGCTGCTCCTGCTGCTCGGCCTCGGCATGCTTCACTTCCACCAGGCCGCGCTGCGCATGGAAGCCCGTCGCGATCAGATGAACAGCGTGCTCGCCCGGCTGCAGCAGCAGGAACAGGCCGACCGCGCCAGCATGCAACTGCCGCAGAATGCGCGCGTGCTCACTCAGGCCGAGTACCTGAATCATCTCTTTGACGAAAAATCCTTCTCCTGGACCGAGACCATGGAAGACCTGGAAACCACGCTGCCCGCAGGCGTGGAGGTCACTGCCATTGAGCCGGTCCGTGACAAGCAGGGTCGGCTTACCCTTCGTCTGCGCGTCACCGGACAGCGCGGTCCTGTGGTCGATCTGCTGCGCGCCATGGAGCATTCCCCACGCTTTGTGCATCCGCGCATCGTCGGCGAAAACGCTGCCAGCGGCAACGGCCCCAACGGCTTGCAGCCCGTCAACGCCCCTCTGCTGGTGAACTTCGATCTCCTGGCCGAATACAGCCAGGCAACGCTTGCCGAGCGGAAGGCGGCACTGGAAGCACGCAAACGAAATCAGTCTGACGCCACCAGCCACGCAGCGGAGCAACATACATCCAGCCCCGCAAAGCCAGGTCAGCGTCGCGCGCTGCTGCACGGCAGACCCATGCCGCCGCGGCAGGGATCGGCGGTGCCACGATGAGCCCTCTCAACGTCCGCAAAATTCCTTTGCAGGAGCTGCGCAAA
>JAKBAG010000187.1 GCA_021809235.1 Acidobacteriota bacterium | reverse complement strand
GCGGCAACAGCCGCAATGTCGTCGCCGCACTGGAGGCTGCACGCGCCCAGCACCTGCGTACCGTCGGCTTCACGGGCGAGGGCGGCGGACGCATGGCCTCGCTGTGCGATCATCTCTTCGCCGTTCCGTCCCGCGACACCGCCCGCATTCAGGAGATGCACCTGTTCGCCGGGCACATGCTTTGCGACTGGATTGAAATCGCAGCCACCTCCGGAGTCTCCCGATGATCGACCAGATTCACGCCGTCCTCGAACGCATCGAACATGGCTGGCCGGAATTGCACATCCTCGTCGTCGGCGATCTCATGCTCGACCGTTACATTCGCGGCGAGGTCGCCCGCATCTCGCCCGAAGCACCGGTGCCGGTCGTTCGCGCCATCCACCAAAGCGAGCAGCCTGGCGGGGCCGCGAATGTGGCCATGAACCTGGCCCGGCTTGGTGCCCACGTCACGCTGGTCGGCTTCACCGGCGGCGACGCCAATGAGGATGCCCTGCGTGCCCTGCTGGAGCGCGAGGGCATTGCCTGCATCTTTCTTGCCGATCCGGACTATCCCACCATCACGAAGTTGCGCATCCTGGGCGGCAGCCAGCAGATGCTCCGCCTGGACAGCGAACGGCTGACGCCGCGTCCGCCGGCGCATACGGCCCAGCTTCTTGCCGCCGTCGAGCAGCACTTCAGCAGTGCTTCGCTCTGCCACGGCCTCATCCTCTCCGATTACGCCAAAGGCGTGCTGACATTGCAAAGCTGCCAACCGCTTATTCAGGCAGCACGCCGTCGCGGGTTGCCCGTGCTGATTGACCCGAAAAGCGCCGATCTTTCCCGCTATCGTGGTGCCACCACACTTTGCCCCAACCTGAGCGAGCTGCACGCCGCCATCCGCCTGAGCAACCCCGAGGCCACAGCCACGCTGGAGTCGACGCTCAGCGCAGCCCAGCAGATGGTCGCGGAACTGGAGCTTGACTTCCTGACCGCCACCCTCAGCGAAAAAGGCATCGCACTCGTCGGCCGGGAGGGCATCCGCATTGATCCCGCCAAGGCCCGTCAGGTCTTTGACGTCTCCGGCGCCGGAGACACGGCGCTGGCCGTCCTTGCGCTCGGGCTCACCAGCGGCCTGGCCCCGTTCACCGCCATCCAGCTCGCCAATCTCGCTGCCGGCATCGTTGTCGGGAAAGTCGGCACCGTGCCGATCGAGCACCACGAACTGCTGGGAGCCATTCAGCCTGCCATCCAGCTCCAGGCCGCGGAGAAGGTCGTCTCCCGCAGCGAACTGCAGCATCGCGTGGCCGCGTGGCGAGCCAACGGGGAGCGCGTCGCCTTCACCAATGGCTGTTTTGACCTGCTTCATGTCGGCCACATCACCGTCCTTGAGCAGTCCCGCCAGACTGCCGACCGCCTCATCGTCGCCATCAACAGCGACCAATCAGTCCAGCAACTCAAGGGGCCCACGCGGCCCATCGTCGGCGAGAAGGAACGCGCCCGCGTGCTGTCCGCCCTGGGCTGCGTGGATGCGGTTGTTGTCTTCGATGAACCCACACCGCTGGAGCTCATCGTCACTGTCCGTCCCGACATCCTGGTCAAGGGCGGCGACTACAGCGCGGAGACCGTTGTCGGCGCTGCGGAGATGGCCTCCTGGGGTGGTCAGGTCCGCATTGTGCCCACAGTGGAGGGCCACTCGACCACGCGCCTGATTGCACGCGGGGCAGGCAAGACAGAGCCGGCGTAGTCATAGGCCAGTCCCGACCCAAGCCAATCCCTGAGAGTTGCCGCATGCGGATGCGGCAGCTGTTTTCATCCTGTCGAATCCTATCCGCAAAACCCTCCCCAAACCGCTCCGTTTTTCTTGACGCGCCTCCGTCCCCGGCGCTACCTTCGAGCTACACGGGAAAGGAGGATGATCCAGCCTATGAATTCTGATTGTTCGAGTTGTTGCGTTTCACAACGTGAGGTGACTGCGGCTGCATAGGGCGTCGTGCCCGGCTTCAGCGGTTAACTGGCCACCTCTGGCCACTTCTCCGGCTTTCGCGGCAGCGCGACAGCCCAGTCCTTAGCCAATTTCCACAGTTCACCCAGCCACGGCCCGCCGAGCATCTGCTCCGGGCCGTGGCTGCTTTTGAGCGATGTTGTTCCGCGCCAACCCATCCTGACCCCGGCCACGCACACCAGCCAGTCACAGCCTGCGGCCCTTGCCATTTTCCCCACAAATTTCCCTTGCAGATTACAAGTCATACGATTTTCTTGTACACTTTCGCGGTAGCTTCGCACGCACACCTTCCCTGCGCCTGCGATGTTGTTCTTACCCACCCGAGAGGCTCTCCACCATGAAGAAGATGCACGCAATGCAGTTACTCGGCGCAGCCGCACTGCTGGCCGGCACCCTGGCCGTTCAGGCGCAGTGGCCCCGCCAGCCGGAACCGGCCTGGAAACACGCCGCCTGGATGAACCAGTCGCTCTCGCCCGACGAGCGCGCCGATCTCGTCCTGAAGCAGATGACGCTGGACGAAAAGATTGACATGATCCACGGCGAAGGGATGCCCGGCTGGGGCAAGCCCAAGCCGAATGCCTACCTGGGCAACGGCGGTGCCGGCTTCACGCTGGGCGTCGAGCGGCTGGGCATTCCCATCATTCAGATGAGCGATGCCGCCTACGGTGTCCGCTCCAGCGCCGCGAACGGCCGCTACTCCACCGCTCTGCCCTCCAACGTGGGAGCAGCCGCCAGCTGGGACACGGATGCCGCCTGCCAGTACGGCGCGCTCATCGGTCGCGAACTCCGCGCCCAGGGCTACAACATGACCCTCGGTGGCGGCGTGAACCTGACCCGCGAGCCGCGTAATGGGCGCACCTTCGAGTACCAGGGTGAGGACCCGATCCTGGCCGGTACCCTCGTCGGCAACCGCATCCGCTGCGAACAGGCCCAGCACGTCATCGGCGACATCAAGCACTACGCCGTCAACGATCAGGAAGACGGCCGCAACGAGGTCGATGCCATCATCAGCAAGCGCGCCATGCAGGAGACAGACCTGCTTGCCTTCCATATCGGTATTGAAATCGGCAATCCCCAGGCCGTGATGTGCAGCTATAACGGCATCAACGGCGACTTTGCATGCGAAAACAAATACACCCTCACCGACGTCCTCCGCGACCAGTGGGGATTCAAGGGATTTGTCCTCTCTGACTGGGGTGGCACCCACTCAACCGAGAAGGCATCAGCTGCCGGTCTCGACAATGAAGAGCCAGGTGAGGTTTTCTTCGGCGACGCCTTCAAGCAGGCCGTGCAGAGCGGCAAAATCCCGATGGCACAGCTCGACGAGCACGTCCACCGCATCCTCCGCGCTGAGTTTGCCGCTGGTCTGGTCGATCATCCCATCCATAAGAGCGTCGTCGATGTCTTCGGCGACCTGGCCATCGCCCGCCACATCGAGGAGCAGAGCATCGTTCTGCTGCGCAACCAGCATCAGCAGCTCCCGCTCAGCGCCTCCAGCCTGCACTCGATCGCCATCATCGGAGACCACGCCGACTACGGCATGCTCTCCGGCGGCGGTTCGGCGCAGGTCGATCCTCCCGGACAACATCCGGCCCACTGGGGACAGCACGTCTGGTTCCCCACCTCGCCGCTGAAGTCCATTCAGGCCATGGCTCCGCAGGCCAGGGTCAGCTTCAACTCCGGCTCCGATCCGGCCACCGCTGCCTCGCTGGCCGCCAGCGCCGACGTTGCCATCGTCTTTGTGAACCAGTGGACCAGCGAAGGCATGGACCTGCCCGACCTCACCCTGCCCAACCATCAGGATGATCTGGTCGCAGCCGTTGCCAAGGCCAATCCCCATACGGTTGTTGTTCTGGAAAACGGAACCGCTGTCACCATGCCCTGGGTCGATCAGGTCTCGGCCATCGTCGAAGCCTGGTATCCGGGCTCCGACGGCGCCACCGCTCTGGCTCGCGTCCTCTTCGGTGCCGTCAACCCCTCGGCGAAGCTGCCCATGACCTTCCCTCGCAGCGTCGCTGACCTGCCCCACCCCAAGCTGATCCTGCCGCCGCCTCACTCCGAGTCCGCCGCACCGGTGCAGCGCAAGGTGCTCACCAGCCCCACCTTCAGCGTCCACTACGACGAGGGACTCAAGGTCGGCTACAAGTGGTATGACGCGGAGAAGAAACCCGTGCTCTTCCCCTTCGGCTTCGGTCTCTCCTACACCACTTATAGCTACTCCGGCCTGAAGGTCACCCCGGGCGACAAACCCACCGTCACCTTCACCGTGACCAACACAGGCAGCCGCGCCGGTGTCGAGATCGCACAGGTCTACGCCGCGCTCCCGGCCAGCGCCAATGAGCCGCCCAAGCGTCTCGTCGGCTGGAGCCGGGTCGCACTGAACCCCGGCGAAAGCAAACAGGTCACCCTCTCCATCGATCCCATGTACCTGTCCATCTTCGACGAGGCTGCAAACCACTTCCGGCTCGTCGCCGGCAGTTACACCTTCCTGGCAGGTGGCTCCTCGCAGTCGCTGCCACTTCACCAGTCCGTGCAGCTTCAGTAGCCGCATCCAGCCCACACGGCGCACATTCCCTGCGAATGTGCGCCGTTTTTGCCTTCCGGCTTCCGCACGCAGGCTCAGGTACAATCAAGATGGGTACGGCCCGCAGTTCTGCCGCATTTTCGGCACTCCGGTTTCCACCATCCCCGACCTCAGCCCGCTTCGGGCTCTCAAGCAAGGAGTTTTCCCTTATGGCGATTCCCGCCACTCAGATGCGCCCCGGCATGATCATCAAGCACAACGATCAGCTCCACCTGGTTTTCTCCGTCGAGCACCGCACCCCCGGCAACCTGCGCGCCTTTATTCAGGCCAAGCTGCGCAACCTCCGCTCCGGAGCCATGTTTGAGCACCGCTTCCGCTCCGGCGATGCCATTGAGCGCGTCATCGTCGATGAGGTCTCGATGGAGTTCCTCTACAACGACGGCGACGACTACTACTTCATGAACCCTGAGAATTACGAGCAGACCGTTCTCAAGCAGAGCACCCTCGGTGACTCCGTCGAGTACCTCACGCCTAACCTCCAGATCAAGGTCAGCTACTTCGATGGCGTCGCCGTCGGCATTGATCTGCCCCAGACGGTCGAGCTCACCGTGGTCGAAACCGAGCCGGGCATCAAGTCCGCAACCGCCTCCAGCGTGACCAAACCGGCCCGCACAGAGACCGGCCTCGTCGTCCAGGTTCCACCCTTCATCAACGAAGGCGAAAAGATTCGCGTCGACACGAGCGAAGGCACCTACCTCAGCCGCGCCTGAGCTGTGCGTTCTGAAACGCACCCGCAAGAGCCGTAACCAAGGCCCGTTCCTGCCTGAGCAGCAACGGGCCTTTTCCATTCTCCTCGCTTTCCCGGCATCACGATGCAGCCTGCCTCGCCCAAATCCTCGCCGGGGCCTAAAATAGACAGGGGAGAGTCTTTCCAATGGTCCGTCATTTCCTTATTCTTGGCCGCGTTCAAGGCGTCGGCTTCCGCTGGTTCGTCCATCGGGAAGCAAGCGAGCTTGCCCTCCGGGGCTGGGTTCGCAACACCGAGGATGGCGCCGTGGAAGTGGTTGCCGCCGGTGCGGAAGAGGATCTCGCCGATCTCCGCCGTTCCCTTGACCGTGGTCCCCGCGGCAGCCGAGTCGATCAGGTCATCGAACATCCGCTGGCCGCCAACGAAGCCGCCTCACTTGAGCCCTTTCGGATTGAAGGGGCCTGGTAAACAAGTCTGGGGCACGAGAGTCGGATACCCGCGCCCGATCACCGCACCTCTTCAGAGCG
>JAKBAG010000186.1 GCA_021809235.1 Acidobacteriota bacterium | reverse complement strand
CGATCTGCCAGGCTGAGGACGGCATCAGGTGGTGCGGTGAGCGCAGCCGCTGCCGTGCGAAGGCGAATCGTCGATGCCGATGCCGCTACTGCCAACCCCTGGACAAAACGTCTGCGATTCATGCTTTCGAACCCTCGCGTTCTCAGTGCGCCGTCACGCTCAGCACCACTGGAATCGTGTGCGGTGGCATGCACGCCCGGTTATCACATGCCTGGTACCGCAAACTTCCCTGCACCAGATGCTGGCCAGGAGTAGCTGTCACGAGGCCCCGCACTACAAACTCACCGGTGTAGACACTCAGGTGATCCCCGCCGCCTGGGGCTCCAGCCACCGGCAGGACAAAATCCTTGCCCGCTGGAAACTGTAAGTCCTTCCACTGCACGCCGAGATTCCCAGGCACGACAAGGGATGTGGCAATCAGGTCCTTGGTCTTTGGAGTATGCGAGTTGATGTGCAGTCCGCTTTTCACCTCAAAATGCAATTCCACTGGAGTCAGCTTTCCGACAGTCACTCCCACCTGCTCCGGATAAAGATACCGTACCGCTTCATTCGACTTCGTATCCTTCCGACTTGTCGACTGATCGAGAAAGCTGGCAAAGGGATTCTGCTGTCCAGCCACCAACATCAATGCCAGCAAGGCACTCCACCATACAGTCACCGCTATACTCCTTTCCTCCCGAACGATTCCAACTTTACCGGTCCCGTTCCGCCTACGCGCCAGCTCCCAACGCCTTCTTGATGTTGTTTTCCAGATCATCCTTCGATGTCAGGCCCATCGTTGCCGCCACGATCTTTCCCTGCCGATTCACAAAGAACGAGGTGGGAAACACCTCCGGATCACCATATTGTTTGCTGATTGCATCGCCATTTAGAAGCACGGGATAATCGATCCCAAGCTGTTTGGCGCTTTTGGCAATATCCGATGTCTCCGTCTTCAGTTTGGCCGCATTGTCCAGATCCAGATCATCGAAGGACACGCCCAGAATCTCAAACCCCTTAGGCTTGTACTGTTTTTCCAAATCCACCAGCCAGGGCGTTTCAATCTTGCACGGCGCACACCAGGTAGCCCAGAAATTCAGTTGTACGGCCTTACCTTTGTAATCCGCCAGCGAGACCTTCTTGCCGTTCACATCGGTCAGCGTAAAGTTAGCCGCCTGCTTACCCACCATGGGAGACGTCATCATGCCGGCATCCATTCCCTGCCCACCGGCCATATTCCCCATCATCACTGGCTCCATCGCACGCTGCGCCTGCATCGCTGCCAGGTGTTTGCGATTTTGCCAGTTCGCCCAACCGGCTGCCGCAATCATCACAAAAACTACCGCCGCCAACCCAGCTACCAGAAAATTTTTATCCCGCATATGCCCTCACTGCTTCGATTCTAGCTCTGTTACCAGCTCACCGTCTGCCCTGCCCCGCAGCTACCACGTTTCATTCCATCCCGTCCAACTGCTACCATCAGAGGCGCATGGAAATGGCATCTCCATCCACCTTTACCCCGGCGACTCTGGTTCGCATTGAGGCCGAGGCCCTGCAGGCACTGGCTGCACGTCTGGAAGGCGCTATGCGTCCCGCCTTTGACTCCGCCGTGGACCGGATTCTCACCTGCAGCAGGATTGGCGGCAGGATACTGCTCACCGGCATGGGAAAAAGCGGCATCATCGCGCAAAAAATCGCTGCAACCCTCACTTCGACAGGCTCTCCCGCCCATTTTCTTCACCCCGCCGAGGCTGTGCACGGCGATCTGGGTGCACTCCTGCCCGGCGATCTCGTCCTGGCTCTCTCGGCCAGCGGAGAAACCGAGGAGATTGTTCGTCTGCTCCCCATACTCAAGCGCAAAGGGGACGGACTCATTAGTTTTTGTTGCAATCCCTCCTCCACACTCGCCACCGCTAGTGATGTTGTCCTGGACTGCTCTGTCGAGCGCGAGGCTTGCGGCATGAATCTTGCTCCCACCGCCTCCACCACAGCCATGCTCGCCCTGGGCGATGCCCTGGCCATAGCCGTCAGCCTGCGCAAAGGCTTCCGACCGGAGGACTTTGCCGATCTCCATCCGGGTGGCAAGCTCGGCCGACAACTGGCTCGCGTGCGAGACCTGATGCACAGCGGTGATACGATTCCCAGCGTTCCACCCCATGCCGGCATGACAGATGTCATCTACGAAATGAGCCGGAAAAAGCTCGGCATGACCACCGTGCAGCGGGACGGGCGACTGCTCGGCGTACTGAGCGATGGCGACCTGCGCCGCCTGTTGGAACTGCATCGCGGCAATGCGCTCCACCTGACTGCAGAACAGGCTATGAACTCCCATCCGGTCACCCTGCAAGCCGGAGAACTGGCCACAAACGCACTCGCGCTCCTGGAAGAGCGCCGCATCACGTTTCTTGTCATCACGGATGATGACAAGCATGTTCTGGGTATCCTACACATGCATGATCTCTGGGGCGTGGAGCGCAGCTAGCAAAGTAGACGTTTCCGATAGCCTGTTTCCAAATTGCCTTGCCTTGTGCACGCCTCCGGAATCCGCACTTCGATCCGGTCTCGACTCTCACCCGTTAAAATAAAATCCATTGTTCGCCTGGAAACGCCCATGCTCCGGTTCGGTCATGCAGGCGGGAAGGTTACGAAAGGCATCGCATGCATCGTTGGTCCAGACTTTTTGTCCCGACTCTCCGGGAAGCGCCCTCGGACGCGGAAGTGGCAAGTCATAAATTCCTGCTTCGTTCCGGCTACATCCGTCAGCTCGGCGCCGGCATTTATAACTATCTATTTCTGGGGCAGCGCTCCCTGAATAAAATCATCGCCATCATCCGCGAGGAAATGGATACCATCGGCCAGGAGTTCTTTCTGCCCGCTCTGAATCCTCGGGAAGTCTGGGAACCCAGCGGTCGCTGGTCAGGAATGGGCGATAACATGTTTCGCCTTCAGGATCGCAAGGGCGCCGAACTCTGCCTCGCTATGACTCACGAAGAGATCATGACAGAGATTGCGCGTCGCGAGCTGCGAAGCTATAAGCAGCTCCCTCAGATCTGGTATCAGATCCAGACCAAATTCCGCGACGAACCCCGGCCGAAATCTGGCCTCCTGCGCGTACGTCAATTCACGATGAAGGACAGTTACTCCTTTGACCTTGATGCAGCCGGACTGGACCGCAGCTTTGACCTTCACGATCAGGTCTATCGCCGCATCTTTACCCGTTGTGGTCTCCGTTTCGTCTCCGTGGATGCCGACTCTGGAGCCATGGGCGGATCACAGTCGCAGGAGTTCATGGTGTACACCGACGCAGGTGAAGACCTGATCGCAAGCTGCACGGTCTGTGGCTACGCCGCCAACGTTGAAAAAGCTACCTCGCGCCTGGATCCCGTAGTGGAAATGGAACCAACCGGAGACGGTATGCCGGAGCTGGTCTTCACGCCCGGCCTTGGAGCCATTGCCGATGTAGCGCGCTTCTTTCAGATTTCTCCAGCCTCGGACATCAAGTGCGTGGCCTACATGGCCCTGCGGCGCGGCCAGAACGGTGCAGCCGACAGCTGGCATCCGGTGGCCAGTTTTCTCCGTGGCGATCATCAGGTAAATGAAACCAAGCTAATGAGCCTGCTCGGTGCCGCAGAGCTGCGCCCGATGGTGGCAGAGGAATTAGAGCTGTTCCTGCACGCTCCGGCCGGATTTCTAGGTCCTGTCAGACTGGAACCAGCCGCAACTCCGCTCACCGAGGGACTCACCGTCGCCGTGGACCATTCACTCACCGAGCGCAAACACATGGTGGCTGGAGCCAACAAGCTCGACTACCATCTGCGCAACGTAACCGCCGGGCGCGACTTCCACTGGACAATTGCCGGCGATATCCGATCCGTCCTCGAAGGCGAATCCTGCCCCTGCGAGAGCTGCTCAGGCCGCCTGGTAGTAGGCAAAGCGGTCGAGATCGGCCACATCTTCAAGCTGGGCTACAAATACACCAAGTCCATGGGCGCCACCGTTCTGGACCCCAACGGCAAGGAAGTGACGCCCATCATGGGCAGTTATGGCATCGGCGTGGAGCGCATCCTCACCGCTGCCATCGAACAGTCCCATGACGATGCCGGTTTCTGGCTTGCGCCATCCATCGCCCCCTTCCACGTCGTCGTTACCATCACCAATACCAGCGATCCGACATTACTTTCGGCTGCAGAATCCCTGGCCAATCAATTGGATCAGGCAGGTTTCGATGTCTTGCTGGACGATCGTGACGAACGTGCCGGAGTGAAATTCAAAGATGCAGAACTGATCGGCATTCCCTTTCGCATCACGGTCGGCAAAAAAATCTCCGAACAGCAGGTAGAGCTCTTTACGCGCTCCACTGCCACCAGCATCGTCGTGCCGCTCGCAGACGTGATTACCACCCTGCAGCCGCTCGTCTTCACCAAACCCACAGCCGCTTAGCCGGGACCACTCATGGCACTGCGTATTCGCATTCCACACCGCCGCTCGCAGCACAGTCTGCTCTACCGCCTGGTCTTTGCTGCGTTTGCTGTCGGCATGCTGAGTGTCATGCTGCTTGTGCTCACTGGCGGCTACTACTACCTGCGCTACCGCGGGGTGGTCGATGCCCGCCTGCAGCAGCCGCTCTTTGCTACCACGGCTAAGATCTACGCTGCACCGCGGGAAGTGCGCCCCGGACAGCATCTCCAGCTTGCACAGGTCGTCCGTGAGCTTCGTACCGCTGGCTACTCGGATCCCTCGGCAGCCACCCCATCCCCGCTGGGCACCTTTGCGTATACCGACACCAGCGTCGATGTGCATCCAGGACCGCAAAGTTATCACTCCCAGGACGGAGCGCTCATACGCTTCTCTGGAGGATCCGTCTCCTCCATTACAGACGATCACGGCCAACCCCTGGCCAGCTATGAGTTGGAACCGCTGCTGATTACCGGACTCAGTGAAGACGCCAACCGCACCAAGCGGAGACTCATCACCTACAGCGAAATTCCGCCCAACCTGGTGCAGGCAGTTCTGGCCATCGAAGATCGACGCTTCTTTGAACATGACGGTGTCAACTTTACGCGCCTCTTCTCTGCCGCGCTGCACGACATTACCACCGGTCGCAAAGCCGAGGGCGGATCCACGCTTACGATGCAGCTTGCGCGTGGCTTCTTCCTTACTCCGGAAAAGCGCTTTAAGCGAAAAATCATTGAGATTGTCATCACCTTCCAGCTCGAACATCGCTTCACCAAACAGCAGATCTTCGAGATGTATGCCAACGAGATCAACCTCGGACAGCGGGGAAGCTTTTCCATTGACGGCTTCGGAGAAGCATCTCAGGTCTACTTCGGAAAGGATGTCCGTCAGCTCAATCTGGCGGAATGCGCCCTGCTCGCCGGAATGATCCAGCGCCCCAACTATTTCTCACCTTACAGGCATCCGGATCGCGCCATCGAACGCCGTAACATCGTTCTGGATGCAATGGTGGAGACTGGCTCGATTCCCAAGGAAACTGCCGAGCAAGCCAAGCTGGAGCCGCTGCATCTCTCCCGGGAAAGCGTTGATGCCAGTGATGCTCCCTATTTCGTAGATCTGGTTCGAGACCAGCTTACGCAGAAGCTCGGGGATCACGACTTTAACCGTGAAGGACTGCGGATTTACACTTCGCTGGATCCAGAGCTGCAGGCCGCAGCCACTGCGGCCGTTCTGCAGGCCGTCCCCGCCATTGATAAACAGGTGGATCAACGCGCAGCGCGGCTTCATCGCACCGGACCTATCACCTATCCGCAAGTTGCACTGGTCGCGCTCAATCCCCACACGGGCCAGGTG
>JAKBAG010000185.1 GCA_021809235.1 Acidobacteriota bacterium | reverse complement strand
AGCATCACCGCCTATCCGGGCGTGACCGTATTGGCCGACGGCAACTGGCACCAGATCAACGTGATGGGCTACACGATGTCGGCCGGATATGATCCCGGTTCGGCCTTCCTGTATCTACAGACCGTGCCGGCGTCGGGCAACGATCTCAGCTCCTTCTACATTGACGATTTCCAGCTCACCTATGTTGCCCCGCCGACCATCCAGACGAATATCCCGTCGATCTACAAGACCTACGCGGATGACTTCACGATGGGCGCCGAGATTGACACCTCTGACCTGCAGGGTCCGCACGAGCAGTTGCTTACCATGCACTTCAAGAGCATCACCTCCGGCAATGACATGAAGTGGAGTTCGGTGGAGAATACGCTCGGCAACTTCGACTTCACCAACGCTGATGCTGAGGTTGGTCTGGCCGTCTGTCATGACATGAAGGTGCGCGGGCAGAACCTGATCTGGTCCACCGGTGCGCAGACGCCGACCTATGCCTTCGGCGACGGCACCAACAGCCAGGCCAATCAGGCGCTGGTGCAATCCAACATGGAGGAGCATATCCAGCACGAGGTGCAGCACTTCGGCACGCAGGTTTATGCCTGGGATGTGGTCAATGAGCCCATCGATCCCTCGCAGCCGGACTGCCTGCAGCATGGTCCGTTCTACCAGGTGCTGGGGCCGAGCTACCTCGATATTGCCTTCCGTGCGGCACGCAAGTACGCACCGGCCGGCACCAAGCTGTTCCTGAACGAGTACAGTACGTCGGATCCGGCCAAACTCGCCTGCCTGGTGAAGGTTGTGGATGGGCTGCGGGATCGGGGCGTTCCCATCGATGGAATTGGGCATGAGACGCACAACGCCATCAACTACCCCTCCACCCAGGCCATGGTGCATGCCATTCGCACCATTGCCGATCACTTCCCCGGCATTGACCAGCAGGTGACGGAGATGGACGTCAGCGTCTACAACGCAGGCGACACCAAATCCAACTACGGCAACTCGATTCCACCTGCCGTGCTGGCGGAGCAGGGCTGGCTGTACAAGCAGAACTTCGATGCCTTCCGGCGTCTGCGTGGAGTGCTGAGCGCGGTCACTTTCTGGGGCATGGCGGATGATGACACGTGGCTGGACAGCTTCCCGGTCACGCGTACGGATTATCCACTGCCCTTTGACATGCACCTGCAGGCCAAACCGGCGTACTGGGGCATCGTCGATCCCACCCAGCTGCCCGGCTACGGACTGCAGTTTGCCTTGACCGGGCGCAGCGGAGATCGGCATGCGCAGGTGTGGACCGTGACTGCCACCAATGGCAGTGCCGGCCCAGCCTATGCCACGCAGATCTCGAGCTTCACGCTGCGCCAGGTGGAGGGTCGCCGTTGTTCGCCGGTGGTCACGCCGCCGGGCGGCAGCTATCCGGTTCTGCTGGGGGATATTCCCACCAGCGGCACGGCTACGGCAGCCTTCCAGATCCAGTTCACCGGCTGTGGAGACGATGCCCGCTTTGAGGCAATTGCGCCCTGGAGTTCAGCCGTATATCACACGGGAACGCTCTTCTATCGCCCGGATGGGCGGGATCACCACGACGGATGGAACGGCGATGACCGTGGAGACGACGCTACGGCCGGAGACGACCATTCGGAGGATCGTCGGTAACCACTGTCCGCTTGCTGGATGTCAGGAACCCAGTAATGCAGAGGCAGTCAGCGCGGGCCGGATGCAAACCAGCGTCCGGCCCGTGCTGTTTTTCCGAAGAAGGCAATCAGTGGCCAACCACCTGGGGGATATCGCGATGACGAAAGGCGGCGGCTGGAACCGGCTCCAGCGGCAGAGCCGGACCTTCCCAAAGCAACTGGGGAATGCCGACGCTGACCGTCTCCAGAGCCTCCAGCCGCAGATGGTGCAGGCCGGCGCGCAGTCCGATGGTGCCGGCGGCGTAGCGCACGGCATTGTTCGGGCTGCCGCAGACTTCCGCAAACTGTGGTCCGGTGGCAGCTACGGCATCCTGGTCCACGAAGAGCCGTGCACCATCCCGGGCTTCCACGGCGAAGCGGTAGCCGCCATCGACGGGAACATCGATATAGCCCTCATAGACCACGGCAAAGCGGGTGAAGCCGCCGGGATCGGCAGCGCCCAGCGTGGCAGCGATGCCGGCGCGCATGGGCACCTGCTGGCGGAAGCGGGGAAAATCCGGCCACTGACCGGGATAGATCTGGTAGGTCAGTCCGGCAGCGGTGGGCAGTTGGTCAGGGCCGCCGGGCAGGGCATCATGCCAGCGGGCGACGACGGGCAGATCCTGCTCGGCCCAGTCCTGGATGGGGTCACCGGCGGCATCGGTATGCCGGGAATCCTCCACATGGAGAAGGACGCGAAAGCTGCCGGCTCCGGTGCGGTCGCCGTCCAGCTCGGTGCCCAGAGCGTCGGGAAAACGATGATGGACGCGGCGTCCGGTGGCCGTGGTGCCGTCGCCGAAGAACCATGTGTAGCGAAGATGGCGCTGTGGCTGCCGAAGGGCTTCCAGGTGAACCTGGGTGCCGGGCATGCGCACCGGCTCACGTACGGTGAACTGGGCGACCAGCGGTGGTGCCGACGCGTAGGCGGGCTCGGCGGCTCCCTGGGCCACGCGCAGCGGCATGCGGGAGTCATGATCGACCGGCTGTTGCCCATACTTCACGTTATTGAAGTGAATGTCGCGGACATCACCGGAGAGCAGGGAACTACTGAGTGGCGGCTGGCCAAGGGCCCAGATATTGCGGAAGGTGAAGTCGTAGAGCTCGGGCTGGCGCTGCTGCATCTGGACCAGCGAATACCAGTTGTCGAGGAAGAGATTGGAAAAGGTGAAGTCGCTGTGGTCTCCGGACGAGCCATGCGCGCCCCAGTAGGTGAACAGTGCAAAGGGCAGACCGCAGGAGCCGATGCCGCCGTGAAGAATGTCGGAGTCGCGGAGGATGAAGTGGTGCGAGTTATAGCGCTTCTGTGGCCATCCGGCGCGGACGATGTTGGAGATGCTGGTGGAGAGTACGGAGTGTTCGATCAGGATCTGATCGACCTCATGGCCGGGCTTGACCATGGCCGCTTCGCTGTATCCGCCCCAGTTGCCCTGCATGGCGAAGACATCATCGGAGGCGCGAAAGAAGGAGTCGCGCACGATAGTCTCGCCGCCTCCAAGCCAGTCCATGCCATCCTGATTCGCATTGCCGGGGTTGCCGCCGATGACGCGGAGATCGTTGTAGAGGAAACCGGTGGAGTCCTTCATCTGGATGGACCAGGTGCGGCTGCGAACCAGGCAGGTGAGGCCGTCGATCTGGATGCTGTGCGCGTCCATGGCACCGATACAGTGCCAGTCCGGGCGCTGCATCCAGCCCTGATCGTCATTGGGGTCCTGCGGCCCGTCATAGAGTACGACGCCGCGACCAAGGATTTGGACGTTGTGTACCTTCCAGAGATTGATGCTGCCGACAACGACCGATCCCGGAGACAGATACCAGGTCTCGCCGCTTTTGGGATTGAGGCTGCCCGTATGGATGCCGGGCGGCAGGATGTGGACATCCGGTCCGGATGGCGCAGGAGGCACCGGCGCGGTGGCAAAGACGAAGAGCATCTGTGCGTGATTGAGGAAGTCTCCCGGTCGGCTGATGGAGAGCTTGGCGGGATGGTCCAGGCGAAAGCGCAGGGTGGCGCCCTCGCGCGTGGGGCGGATGCCCAGTCGCCAGGGCTGCACATCGACGCCGTTTTTCCAGAAGTCGGGGTCGCGGGCCGTGATGGCAATCTCGACCGGACCGGTCATGGTGAAGTTCAGAAAATCGTAACTGGCGGCGGCGTGAGCCACCGGTGCCGGTAGCCCATTGAGGGTGACGGTGTAGTCCTGGCTGAGAAGCAGCGGTGGCACGGGAATACTCTGCGCCGCAGGCGTGCGTGCGTCTGCAGCAGGCGACAGACCAAGGCAGGCTGTGGCAAGGAGCGACAGGCAGAGTACAAGAGAAGGATGGCGCTGCAACAGCAGGGTTCGCGGCACAGCACGAGTGTAGCCGCTGGGGGCGGCGTTGTGCGAGGCAGTCGCATGCTCCGGTGGGTTCCGCCGCAGGGCTGCCTCGCGCCGGGTTTAGAGTCTACAGATCAATAGCTCACGCTCGTAGATCATCTCTGGCGGCAGGTGGTCGTGGAGATCGAGGAAAAGCTCCTCGTGACCGATGACCTCCTGCTTCCACTGGGCGCGATCCACCTGCTGCAGGGCATCAAAGCGCTGGCGGTCAAAGTCGAGACCCTCCCAGTGCATGTCCTCGTAGCGCGGGGTCCATCCAATGGGAGATTCCAGGCTGAGGGCGCGGCCGCGGACGCGATCGACGATCCAGCGCAGGACGCGCATATTTTCGGAGAATCCGGGCCAGAGGAAGTGGCCGTCGGCGTCCTTGCGGAACCAGTTCACGTGGAAGATGCGAGGGGTGGAGGTGAGGTTGCGCTGCATCTTGATCCAGTGACGGAAGTAGTCACCCATGTGGTAGCCGCAGAAGGGCAGCATGGCCATGGGGTCGCGGCGCACCTTGCCCACGGCGCCGGTGGCTGCGGCTGTGGTCTCCGAGCCCATGGTAGCTCCCAGATAGACGCCGCTGGACCAGTTGAATGCCTGGTAGACGAGCGGCAATGTGGAGGCGCGACGGCCCCCAAAGACAATGGCCGAGATGGGCACGCCGGCCGGATTCTCCCAGTCGGGATCGATGCACGGGCATTGGCTGGCCGGTGCGGTAAAGCGGCCGTTGGGATGCGCGGCGGCGCGGCCTGTGGCCTTGCCAATCTCCGGCGTCCAGCGCTCGCCGCGCCAGTCGGTGCACTCGGCCGGTGGTTCGTCGGTCATGCCCTCCCACCAGACGCCGCCATCGGGCGTGAGTGCGACGTTGGTGAAGATGGTGTTCCGGGCCAGCGTGGCCATGGCGTTGGGGTTGGTGCGGGCACTGGTGCCGGGGGCCACGCCGAAGAAGCCGGCTTCGGGATTGATGGCGCGCAGATGCCCCTTTTCGTCGGGCTTGATCCAGGCAATGTCATCGCCGACGGTCCAGACCTTCCAGCCCTTGAAGGCCTTGGGCGGAATGAGCATGGCCAGGTTGGTCTTGCCGCAGGCCGACGGGAAGGCTGCGGCAATGTAGGTCTTTTCGCCGGCAGGGGACTCGACGCCGACGATGAGCATGTGCTCGGCCATCCAGCCTTCGTCGCGGGCAATGTTGGAGGCGATGCGCAGGGCAAAGCATTTCTTACCCAGCAGCGCATTGCCGCCGTAGCCGGAGCCGTAACTCCATATCTCACGCGTTTCGGGAAAGTGGACGATGTACTTGGTGTCATTACAGGGCCAGGGTACATCCTGCTGGCCGGGAGCCAGCGGAGCACCAACAGAGTGCATGCAGGGCACCACGCGCTGGATGTCCTTGTCGATCTCGGCAAAGACGGGCTTGCCGATGCGCGCCATGATGCGCATGTTCACGACAACATACGGTGAGTCCGTGAGCTGAACCCCGATCTGGGACATGGGCGAACCGACAGGGCCCATGGAAAATGGCAGCACGTACATCGTGCGCCCCTGCATGGAGCCGCGGAAGAGCTGTTTGAGGCGGCGGCGCATGACGAAGGGATCTTCCCAGTTGTTGGTGGGCCCGGCGTTGTCCCGGGAGAGCGAGCAGATGAAGGTCCTGTCCTCGACACGGGCTACGTCGTTGGGCGCCGAACGGGCGTAAAAGCAGCCGGGCCAGAGCTTCGGGTTGAGCTGGGTGAAGGTACCTGCCTGGACCAGTTCCTGGCAGAGTCGGTCATACTCCTGCTGGGAGCCATCTACC
>JAKBAG010000184.1 GCA_021809235.1 Acidobacteriota bacterium | reverse complement strand
TGCCGAATTTGCTGAACTTCATGCGATTCCTTCGTCCTGATTCGGTGTGGCACCGTCAGGTTTCATGTTCCCGAGCCAAGCTGGGGTGGGTGTGGGGTCCCTCGCACGATTGTAAAAGGCGCAGGCCGGTTGTGCCTAGCTCCCTGCGAATACACTCGTGAAATCGAAGGCCGGATTCTCCCTAGAATGCCTGATTTTGCCTGACTTTTGGACGGATGCACTGAGGATTGGTCATCGCTGCCCGGTCTGTGGATAACAGGACAAATTCCTCGGGAAGCCCCAAGTACGGCGCAAGGGCTAATAGGGCGGGCAGAGATCGGAACCCGGAAAAGAATCAGGCCTGGCGAAGGTCGCCAGGCCTGCATGGAGTGGAAGGTGGGTCCACTGCTACCAGACGCGACAGGAATGCACCGGGTACATGGGCGCACCTTTCTTGCATCCAAAGGCCTTGCCAAACTCGTCGAAGTTCTGGACAGAGCCGTTGGTGCGCCAGCGTCCTGGTGAGTGCGGATCGATCAGCGCGGAAACGCGCGCCGACTGATCCGTCTGATTCTGGCACCACACCTGGGCAAAGCTGATAAAGAATCGCTGCGCCTCGGTGTAACCGCCCACTTTTTCTTCCACCGTCTTGTGCTCGGCGGCCAGCGTATTTTCGAGCGCAAGATAGGCAATACGCAGACCTCCATTGTCGGCTGTGTTTTCGCCCAGCGTCAGCTTGCCGTTCAGGTGTTGCGCCGGCAGTCCGTCATGGGCAGGAGAGGCTTCAAAGCCGTTGTACTCCTGCACTTCACAGTCGGTGCGGGCGGTGAAGGCCTTACGGTCCTGCGGAGTCTGCCATTCGCGCAGATTGCCGTGGCCGTCATACTGGCTGCCTTCATCGTCAAAGCCGTGCGTCATCTCGTGGCCGATGACCACGCCGATGCCACCGAAGTTGACGCCGGGATCCATGGAAGCATCAAAGAACGGCGGCTGCAGGATGCCGGCCGGGAAGTTGATATCGTTCATCGAGGGATCGTAGTAGGCATTGACCGTTGGTGGCGTCATGCCCCATTCCTTTTCATTCACCGGCTTTCCCAGCTTGGAGAGCTCGTAATTTCGCTCGAAGATGGCATCATGCTCCAGGTTTCCGATCAGATTTGTGCGGCTGACCTGAAGCGCGGAGTAGTTGCGCCACTTCTCCGGATATCCGATCTTGTTACGAATGAGTGCGAGCTTTTCGGCTGCAGCTTTCTTCGTCGCTTCGGTCATCCAGGGAAGGGTTTGGATATCTTCACCCAGCGACTTTTCCAGAGCGGCCACCAGCTTATCCATGCTGGCCTTGGCCTGGGGCGGAAAATTCTGTGCCACCCAGTCCTGGCCAACGGCCTCGCCGAGCGCGCGATCCGTCATGGCTGTGCACTGCTTCCATCGTGGCTGAGGCTCCTTCTGGCCGGAGAGCGTTTTGCCAAAGAAGGCAAAATTCTCATCGTAGAAATTCTTGGGCAGGTTGTTGGCAAAGCCATGAATTGTGTGCCAGCGTAGATACGCCTGCCAGGCCGAGACTGGTTCTGTCGCGATGAGCTGATTCAGCGCTTTGAAGAATCCAGGTGTTGCCACGTTCAGGGTGTCAAAGTGGCCAATCCCAATCGCCTTCCAGTAGGTTGGCCAGTTGAAATCCGGTGTGAGCTGTTCCAGTTGAGCTACCGTGTAGATGTGATAGCGATTGGCCGGCTCACGCATCTCCGTCCGGCTCATGGAACCCTGCGCCAGAGCTGTTTCGATACGCAGCACGTCGGCAGCTTCCGCAGCAGCTTTTGTCGACGAGTCGCCGGCCAGCGTAAACATCTTTGTCATGTGTTCCACATACTGCTGCCGGATTTTTACGTAACGCGGCGCGGGCGAGATGTAGTACTCGCGATCAGGAAGCGAAAGCCCGCCCTGGTACGTCTCGGCAATCTGTTTGCTGGAATCCTTATCGTCCTGGCCGACGCCAAAGCGAAACAGCGGTGCCGGGCTACCTTCGGCTAGCAGCGCCGACATCGTGGCGGACAACTGCCTGGAGTCTTTCATCGAGGCGATCTGCTGGAGCGCAGGCTCCAGCGGCTTCAGGCCATCCTGCTGAATCTGATCCGTGTTCATGCAGGCTGCATAGTAGTCTCCATACTGCTTCTGAAGCGGAGTTTTGGGATTTTGCGAAGCGGTATTCAACTCCTGCCAAAGCAAATACTGATTGCGCTCATGGAGCAGGGAAAAGGAGCGGGCCCACCGAACCTGATCGCCGGGAATCGGGTTGTTCTTGACCCAGTTGCCGCAGGCGTACTGGTAGAAATCCGTGCAGGGATCTGCGGTTTTATCCATTGCGCTTTCATCAAAGCTGTGAATGGCGGGTGGAGGCGTGGGCTGTGCAGACGTGTTGTCTGCCGCAGCCAGGGTTTGGCCGTGAACAGGGAACGCGAACAGCAGTGCAGCTGTCGCGGCGACCAGTCCGGACGACACTGGCAGAGTATGTTTCAACAGATTCATCAGGATTCCTCTGGACTTGCTTCAGATGCCGGTAGGCAGGTTGTCTGCATCCCGACGGGCGATTCCATCAAGGGGAGAACCGCTGCCAGAAACATTACCACAGCCGGGCCAGAATGAGAGCGGGACGGGAAGATGGATCCATTGCGGTTTGATGGCGGCAACCTTCCGCCGCGAGGAATGGATTTGCGGACAAGAGTCACTCCATGCACGAAGGGGCAGTATGACACTAGAAGAGCTTCATATGCACGGTGAGATATTTTTTGGGGTTCTTGCGCAGCTCCGTGACCAGACTTCCACTCTCGCTCAGGGTCTGATCCGCATGCTGATATAAAGACGGATTGACGACCAGTTGTCCGAGTGAACCCTTACCTTGATTCACGTTGCTCAACAGGGTATCCATTTGCGAGATGGAGTCCTGCAGCTTCTGGGCGAGCACTGGATCATGCGCAAGTTTGCCCAGCGCGCCGCTGCCAGAGTTGATCTGGTCCAGTAGCTTATTGGTGTTTTCTGCAGCACGATTGAGGTTCTTATAAAGCGTATCGTCGCGCAGCAGTTTTCCGGCGGTTCCTTCGCCGTTATCCAGGCGCGTAGCTACATCATCCAGACGAGCCAGCGTTTCGTTGGCATGGGTATAAAGCTGGTCATCCAGAATGAGCTTCCCCAGCGTCCCTTTGCCGTCGGAGATGTTTTGGGTCAGTGTCTCCAACTGGTCAATCATGCGAGCCAGATTTTGCGCCGTCTTAGGGTCATTGAGCAGCAGTCCTGCCGTTCCCTTGCCGTGATTGATGGTCTCCACTGTAGTGCCAATCTTACTCAGGACATCGTTTGTCTGTTGCAGGGTCTGCTGACTGGTGCGAATGACCTCTGGAATCCCGGGAGCCGCGGCGCTGGGAAGTATGGAATCGTCGAGCGGAATGGGGCCATGTGCCGTAGCGGAGCTGATATCGACAAACGCATCTCCGAGCACGCCAGCCTGATCGATGGCAACAGTGGAGTCGGTGTGCAGCGAAGGTAGGTACTGATCTCCCACGCGACAGACAACCTCGACCGAGTTCGGCTCATGATGCGGCACAATGCGAACTCGAATCACGTTGCCGATGGTGACTCCGTCCAGTGTGACCGGAGCGCCAACCTTCAGGCCATCTGCATTCTGAAAGTAGGAGCGGAGACGGATTTTCTTACTGAATAGGCCGCCGGTGGATCCGGACATGAGAAAGATGAGCCCACTCAGCGCAGCAAGCGATGCAACCACCAGTACGCCAACCTTCAGTTGCGACCATTTCAACTCTTCCTGGCTGGGCATGGGGGCTCTCGCTTCCTTGCGAAGAGAATACCAGACGCTCAACGTTCATGAAGCAATTTGCTCCCACCTGCCGGTCTTCCACGGGGCACAAACACGGACGCAAGGCCGTACCGAACACTCTACGGGTGGAATCCGATGTCGATTTCAGCCAGCAGGTCAGGTACTCTGCCAGTTGTCTCGTTGCCTGTCTCCAGAATGACGCAGGCAATGGCCAGCGTACTGGTGTGTGAGAGTGACAGCGAAGCGCCGGTTACCTGCAGACGACTGGCCCATTTCGCGGCGCGCCCATGCAACCGCAGCGTAGGGCGATGGCCCGGCAAGCGGACCACTTCAATCTCCAGCCAGCTGATGCCGCGGCTGATGCCGGTTCCCAGTGCCTTGGCGCAGGCTTCCTTGGCAGCGAAGCGCGCGGCAAAGCTTTCTGCGGCGCGCTTTTGCTTGCGCAGGCAGTACTCCTGTTCCTCGGCGGTGAAGATACGCTCCAGGAAGCGATCTCCAAACCGCTGGATGGAAGACTGAATCCGAGGTATTTCTGTCAGGTCAATGCCGGTGCCAACGATCATGCTGGATTGCAGCCTAACACAGATATTGCTTTCGGGTTTCCGCGTTCCGGCAGGAGCATTGGCACGTTGCAGAAGCCCTGTTTCAGGCTATGAGTGTCTGCAAATGGAGCAGGAACGTGCCACCACGGAACAGTCTGGTGGCTTTCGGGGACCGGGTCGATAAGGGAGTGAGCTAAAGCGGAGAACAAGCCATGCTGCCCTGGACAAAACAAGTTGCCAAGGAACCGTGGGCGCTGCAGGTGAAGGCTGCGACCTCAGATGAGCCACAACGGTTGATCCAGAGGCTGACCGGTGCCATTCTGGGCTGCGGCGGATGGGTACTGAGTCGTGGGGCGGATGAATCCGGGATGATCAACATGCTTTTTGAGTTTGAGCGGCAGCATTGCATTGAGATGTACACCGTACTCATTGCCGTGGGACTGGAACTGAGCCAGACCGCGCATCTACGGCTTACCGAGTTGTGCCAGTGCACGCGTAGTCTGCAACAGGAGTGTGGCGGCGAGATTGTGGGTGTGGACATGGAAATCTATCCGGTCCTGAAGTCGCAACCTGCGCGACTCGCACAGGCAGGAGGACCCGCTTGAGGAGTCAATCCGCCGACCAAACGAATACCAGCTATGGATGAATGGCAGCGGGGAATGGCTGTGGTTTTGATACCCTGTAGTGGATCGTCCACCACAGCACATGTTTATTCAGAAGCAGCGTATTCACTTCATTGGAATCGGCGGAATTGGCATGAGCGGAATCGCTGAGATTCTGCTCAACCTTGGAATGCGTGTCTCCGGCTCTGATCTGAAGCGCAGCGCCATCACGGACAGGTTGGAGACACTGGGCGCCAGGATTTATGCCGGCCATGCTCGCGGACAGCTCGATGATGCCAGTGTGGTGGTAACCAGCTCCGCCGTAAGCCCTATGAATCCGGAAGTTGTGGAGGCGATGGAGCGCAGGATTCCGGTGATTCAACGGGCAGAGATGCTTGCCGAACTGATGCGGCTGAAGTATGGGATTGCGATTGCCGGGATGCATGGCAAGACGACGACTACTTCGATGGTTGCCTCCGTGCTGGCCGCCGGTGGGCTGGACCCAACCGTGGTTGTTGGAGGGCGCGTCGATGCCTTGGGATCAAATGCAAGGCTGGGAAACTCACAGTATCTGGTGGCTGAGGCGGATGAAAGCGACCGATCGTTTCTGAAGCTCTCTCCGATCCTCGCCGTGGTCACCAATCTGGATCGCGAGCACATGGATTGCTATCGGGATATGCAGGATGTGGAGGCGGCTTTCTTGTCATTCATGGACAAGCTGCCGTTCTATGGCGCCGTAACGGCATGCCTGGATGACCCCTTGCTCGCTGCCATCTTGCCGCGTGTGCGGAGGCGTGTGCTCACCTATGGCGCTCATGCGAAGGCTGACTTCCGTTTGGAGATTCTGGGGCAGAGCGGGAGCGCTGGGGAATTCAGCCGCTTCCATATTCACACTGCCGAAGCCACCCTGGG